>CALFEN010000214.1 GCA_937950065.1 uncultured bacterium
TGGTTGAGCTGTTTATATCAAGGCAATTACATCTTTGATTACTACATCATGACATATCATTACTAATGGATGAATAGGAACCCCTGCAAATTCGAGGTATAATAGTGGAGCATGATGAAATGGATGAGTCTGACGTATACATTTAGCGTCTCCAAGTATATCGTGAACCACATCGCCCGCAGCTTATACTACGACCAACTAAAGTTAAGATAAAATACCTTGAAATTTCTATTTAAACCTTTATATTTATTTAATTTTAAAAAATAAGGAGAATTTATGTTATACAAAGTTTTTGGCTGTAAAGTAAATAAATATTTTTTGAATACATGGTTAAACTATTTCAAAAAAGATCCTTTGGATTGAGAGAAAAACATTATTGTTTCTACTTGCGTGGTCACGGATAGAGCCAAAACCAAGTTTGTCAAAGAGACCAAGAAATATATAAATCAATGATACAAAGTCTATCTTACAGGCTGTGCCGTTATCAGCGGCGGTAAACTTATCGCGCGCGAGAAGTTTTTTGAAGTATATCAGGATTTATTAAGTTATAGCTCAAATATTATTTTGCTTCCGGAAAATCCTGATACCAAACTTGATTTTACAGAAAATATTTATACCAAAAAATTTATAGTTATACAGAATTGATGTGATAACAATTGTTCTTTTTGTATGACCGTACTCAAAAGATGAAAAAGCTACAGTTTTTCTGGACAAGAGATTTTAACTCAAATAAACGATTTTGAAAAAAATTGAGGTAAAGAAATAGTACTTACATGAGTAAATCTTGCCTGATACTGATCAAATAATACAAGACTACCTGCAAATTCTCAATTCAATAATCTTCTAAAATCTATATTAAATAATACAGGTATTCAGAGAATAAGGATTTCCAGTCTTTGACCTGAATTCTTAAATGATGAATTCTTTGAAATTATCTGTAATCCAAGGATTATGCCGCATTTCCATTTGAGTATACAATCATTTTCTGATGATGTTTTGCAGGGTATGAAAAGGAATTATGATAGCAGGCAACTTGATTACGTATTGAGCAAATTTAGAAATCTTAAAAGATTAGATTTTGATACTGTCAGTATCGGAGCTGATATCATAGTCTGATTTCCTGGAGAAACAGAAGATGATTTTCAAAAAACTTATGAATGAATACAAAAATTTAAAATAAATAAATTACATATTTTCCCTTTTTCTGCACATACCAAGTATGACAATGTTCCAGCAGGTTTATTGCCAAACCAGATCCCCAAAGAAGTTATAAAACAAAGAGAAAAATTTTTATCACTTTTATGAGAAAAAATAAGACAAGATTTCTTGGATAAAAATGTATGAAAAAAATTTGAAGTTTTGGTAGAACAAAAAAAAACTGGGAAATGGATAGGTTGGACTCCTAACTATATAGAAGTTGCTTTGGACGGAGATTATAAAAAATGAGATATAATTTTATTTGAGCTTATAACTCAAAATATGCAATGTTAAATTTTTGTTCTTTTCTCAATCTATTCGTAAAATATAATTCGGTATATTAAGATTGATATTTTAAAATTATATTTTATCCAATTTAGTTAGCTAAAGCGTTTTATTTCTCATATTATTCCTATTAACGTTTTTTTAAATTCATCATCTTTGACGGTGGAAAAAAATTTGTATAATTTGTTATAATTTGCATAAAAACTTTTTCCTATCTTTGCAGAACGATTAGTATAAAATTTCTTTAATTCTGATACAAATTTTTCATAACTTCCAAAAGTTTTTGCTATTGTAGAAGTTCATCAGTTTTCTAGTAATGTTTTTGTGATTTTGTATCGAGACTCGAAATTTTCAGATTCATATCTCAAAAGAGCGGTATCAAGACTTGAGATTTCTATATCATTGAAAGCTAGAGTAGGGCAGTTTATATCAATATTTTTCTTTTTCAAAATAGCTACAGCAGCTTGTACTATTTCTGCTTCTCATTTTTGTATAAAATATTTTAAGATATGATATATTATGTATTCATTTTCTACATCAAAGATGCTTTCAAATTTCTTGTCTTTAATAAAATTTGCGAATATACGATTGTATATAGCAAACTTTCTTGGACGTTCATTGTCTATTTCTCTTTCTTCATCATTGGCAAAAATTCATATATTAATCGAAATAATTTCTAATAGTTCCTCTTCTAGATCAATATCTTTTTGTCTTAAAATTTCGGCTAACTCTTGAGCAGAATATCCCAAGAAAGCATTTTCATTTCATTTGTCTCCTGATTCGTTAGGAGTTGTCAGTCAGTCCATATTTTTTTGTTTGTTGTAAAAAGTAATTTATTTCCTTTTTTTATCTTTATTTTCTTTCTTTGGATTTTTTTTGAATATCATACTAAATCCAATCAATATCAAAATCACTGGCCAAAATTTATCCCATAAGATATTTAAATTTATATCTGTTATCCCAAGGTTTTTTAGTAGATAGGCAGATCATACAACTATCAATATTATTCCGATTATAGAAAATTTCATTTTTCTAGACAATGATTAAACTAATAATATAATAATTATTTTCTTTAAATTTGCAACTTTTTTCTTTACCTCTCTTAAAAACTATTAATATAATTTATCGCCAGATGATACAATATTATGATAGCCAATATTATTATTATGCTTCACATGATTTTATTTATCATGGATACAGAACTTTTATGTGCTTTTTTAACTAAAAAATAAGCTCATAAACTTAAGCTTGTCCAGCACAATATTGATCCCACCAAAAATCCTAATATTAGGATTCAGATAAATAGATTAGTGGATTTTATTTCTTCTATTTTTATTATAGATGTCATCACACCAAAAGATATTATTGTAGCGGGATTTATTATTGTCAGTCACATGGATATTAGATAATCCTGCAATAATGATTTTTTATCTGTATTTTCGCATGATATAGTATAGTTGCTCAAATACATTTTTATTCCCAAAAATATTAGAAATACAGCTCCAACACTTTTTAACCAGATATTATATTTTAATAAAAAATCAGTAATAAAACTTAATCAGAAAATGGCTACACATCAATAAAATAGGTCTACACTTACAGCCCCGAGTCCTACCAAAAATCCGGATAATCTACTTTTACATAGTGTGCGATTTATACACAATGCTCATACCGGTCCTACGGGCGCAGCTATACAAAATCCTATAATAATTCATTTTAGCAAAACAGAAAAATACATATATATTTAATAATATCTAAAAAAAATCTCAAACTGAACTTCACGCACTGTCAAAATAGTTTGGGTAAAGATTTTGTCCCAATTCAAATATCATGATCCTTTTGTAGTCTACCAAAAATGATATCAACAGAAAAACTATAAAACCTATACCAAAAACGAGATATATAGTTTTCTTGTTTTTCCTGTTTTTGATGATTTCTCTGATGTTTGTGAATCCCAGTCCAAATATTATAAATATCAGGATATAAGAGATTATGAGTAGCAGACCTCAAATACTTGTGTAATCTGAAAGTATTAACTTCCCTATCATATGCCAAAAAATTTGTTCTCCAAATATCTGTGAAATTATTATTGTCAACTCCAGCAACACTATCGCTGGTACTGTTACAAAAAATATGTTTCATAAATTTCTAAAGAAAATGATTTTTTGATGGAAGATTTTTGCAAATATTTTTGCTGCTACAAAAGTATATACATAAAATATGATAATGATTATAATATTTAGTTTTAGTAAAAACCAAAAGAAGTTATATTTTGATATAAATAAAAATGGAGTGATTAATGTTATAAAAATACATGTTGTTATCCCAAGTAATACAAAAATATTTTTATATTTGCCTATTTTCGTTATGATTTTCTTTCAGTCTTTTTTGAGTTGCGAATCTTTTTTCCAATTTCTTCCAAAAAATTTACGGATTAGTCATATTTGATAGAAAAATTTTTTTGATATCACTCCAAAAGGTTTATCCGTAAATAAATCTGAACTTAATTTTTTTATTTTTCTATATTTTAGGGTGAGATATAAATATCCTGCAAATGCCAAAATGTTTATCCCAAAAAGGATCCACGATTCATACTGAAATTTCCCAAATCAAAAAAATTTATTTATTTCTGTAAAATCAAAGTTGAATTCAGGATGATTTTTTTTGAATTCGTTGTATTTGGCTATTTTTTGCATAAGTAAGTCATAATTTGTTTTTTCTCCAGAGTTAAAATAATCTATAAAAGATTGTTTAAATAAATATATAATTTCAAATATTTTATATTGATTTTGTAGAGATAATAATATTTTGTTGTCTAGATCTGTGTCTCATTTTGCTTCTTTTCGCTGATCGATATTTTGTTCTATTATTTCAAGGGAGTCTTTTGATTGATTTAGCGTATTTATAGGATTTTGCAGAGAATAATATATTAGTGAAAGTACTATTGGTGAACTTGTGATTTGATCCCACCAAATTCGTAATAATGGTGGTAAATTTTGGTTGTGCAGAGTCAGTGTTTTTTGTCTAAATTCGTTTATATACCAGCCGTTTTTTATTACTTCTCTTGATTTATCTAGTATATTGTACAATATTTTTTGCTGTTCCGTGTCAAAATTATATCCTGACAGGATTTTTTGAGTGGCAGTTCCTACGTCAATATTAGGATTTTGTAATAGCTGCCCAACTATATCGAAGTTTATCTGGTTTCGGAAATAAAATCCAAAATTAAATAAGATATTCTTTCCCCGTCCCCATCATCATGTTTGATTCCAGTTTCGTATTCAGATAACATTTTTTTTCTTTTGTAGGGTTTGCAATATTTGCTGGTAATCATATCATATGAAGTTTGGGAAATCTCATCATCATTCATATTCTTTTCTTATTTGTATTTCTACTATCTGGGGGATATCACCAAATCATATCAAAGGGTTTGTCTGCTCAAACCGAAAAAAATCTCAAGGTGTAATTTTGCTTGATACTATAATGTTTTGAGATTTTATTCCTTCAAAGACTTTAGTATAAGTCTCTTTGTTTATATTGAGGTTTCATATTTTTCATATTCATATAGCCCATGTGCGAAATATAAGTTTTTTGTTGTATTTTTCAAATATAGGTAATATATATTTCAAAAAATCATTTACCTGTTCAGGTTTTTTGAATATTATTTCGCTGTAATATCCGCTGTCAAAATTATAAGCTTTTCATCATTCACCTATGCGCATTATTATTCCGGATATATCATCAAAAGTTTCAAATAATTCTTCAAAAGCTACTTGATTTAGATATTTTAATTTTTGATTTTCAGGAGTAAGATTTCATACATACTTTTTTATCTCTTTGGTATAAAACTGCATATCTGTTATTAGAAATACCTGAAGTCATTGTTTTTTTGCTTCGTTTATTAGTTTGTGGAAATATGATATATATATTGTGTTTCTTTTTTCTATTACACTGCCGGAATATATTTTTAGTTTTTTTAATAATAGCAGGTGGTTTACATCGTCCAATGAGATGGCATTATAGCCGGCTTCTTTTAGTTTTTGCAGGTAGTTTTTATATCTCTCAAAACTATCTTCCAGTTGTTTTTGATCTACATATGGACTGTTTTTGAGATCAAGCTGATAATAAGGTATATTTGAATAATGTTTTATTTCTTTATCTTTATCAAAAAAAGGAGCTATACAGTCTGATATTTTTATTTCCAAAAAATTTTCTCCAAATGCAAAATTGTAAAAAATAATAAAAAAAAGTAATATTTTTAAGAAAAATTTCATTATTTTGGATGATTTATTCACTTATTAAAGTGTCTTTATGTTTGTCATAAAGTTCTAAAGTCTGGCTTGGGGACTTGTAATCCGGGAAAAAAATCTCTCCTAGTGTTATTTTTAGATTTAGTCTGTCGTTGAGTTCCTGATTGCCTTGGATAAGCTCGTTTATTGTGTCTTCAGTGAACTTATTTTTGGACAGTATCTGTCTAATTTCTTCTTCAGACAATATATGATGGTCTCATACAAGGTTATTTTGGGAGGTTCAGTATAGTGTTCCATCTCTGATATTTGTTAGAGTTTCAAATGCGTCTTTATCATCTTTGTTTATATAGATATAGACGTTTGAAACTATTTTTTTTAGATTTTTTTCTCAAGCTATAGCCAAAAATTTGTCATTTATCTTTCTTATATTTATTTTTTTGAGGTAGTCCTGTGCTATGATTTCTATATATACATTTTCTTGCCCAAACATATCTATATAAAAATCTACCATATCTCAAATTTTTTTATCATCTTCATTGTTTAGTATCATTTGTCATATCTGTGAATTTTCTCAACCGAGTACGCAAATCAATCATTTTGAGTATTCTTTCAAAAGTTTAAAATCTATGGTTGGTAGTTCTATATATCCATAAGTGTTTGCTATAGAACTTAATTTTATCAGATTTTTGTACCCTATCTCGTCTTGGGCAAGCAACACTATAAAGTTTTTAGTTTCTTTTCATGTTAGTTTTTCTATATCATTTTGAACATTCATTTCAAGTCATATTATCGCTTTTATTCAGTTTTTTTTTGCTACCATAAAAAATTCTACAGTCCCAAACATGTTTCCAAAATCTGTAATAGCAATGCTTTCCATGCCGAGAGATTTGGCTTTATCTACAATTTTTGCGGGAGTTCATATCCCTTCCAGTATGCTATAGTGAGAATGTCAATGTAGGTGCACAAACATGATTTTTATATATTAATAAGTAAATTTATTTATTTTATATCTTTTTATTCAGTAGTTAACTATTATATTGAGATATATACTTTATATATACGCATTATAATCTTGAATTTAAGGCAAATTCATAGAGCAAATATTTTTTTATTTATTACAAAAAATATTTAGATATTTATAAGTTTATTAATCAAAATTTCAATATGTTTTTTAAAAAAGTTTGACATAGTATTATGTCAAACTCTTTTGTATATTGTAAATATTAAATTATTTTATCTAATAGCTGTGATACAGTAATTTTGGCTAGTGTCTGTGAGATCAAAAGCACTCTCTGTTTCACAATAAGCTGGTGATCATTTTTGATTTTTTGGTCAGCATGTAAGTTGGAATCATTTGTATAGTGAAAATACTGGTCTTGGTTCTGTGGAATCATTTGTCATCAAGATAAAGGAATTTATCTTACTTGAAGCAGAGTATTGTTTGCTCAATAATTTAGTTTCTCATTTGAAGTCATATTGAAGTTCAACAGAAGAGAATATTTCTCATGTCAAAGTCTCTACACCGCCTGTTCATGCTTTAATTGTTTTTGTGAAATTATCTTTTACAAGATTTCATATATCCTGTTTTTTAAATCAATATATTACAAGAGGTTCGTTGTATCATGATGTTTTGTCGTTTGGTAAGAAACATTTTATCATAAGGTCTTTGTCAGAAGAGTCTGTCCATATATCTGTAATCTGTCATCTGCTATCAATATTTTCAGTTAGACTTATTACTTTATCTGTATTTTTTGTCTTAAAAATATTGTTATTTTTTCCTCAAGCTAACATAGTAGTAATAGTCCATCATCCATCATCTGTAGTCATGTCGCAGTATACATTAAATGCTTCTCCGCTATATCATATAGGTTGTATTTTGTATATCCCGTCTTTTCATTTAAGATTTGGATTGGTTTTGAGGTAATCTTTACAGCTTACATCATAGTTGTAAAATCAATTTAGAGTTTTTGCATTTTGAACACTTCAGCTTAATGTCTCACCATTATCTATATAAATACTGTAATCTTTGAGAGTTGTTAATTCCACAGAACTTGTTTGTCTTATAGGGGATCAACTTTTATTTAAAAGTATTCATAGTTTATTTCATACTGTTTTTATTTTATTTCAATCAGCAAATATCAATTGATACTTTGTTTTTTCAGCATTTGTGTTATATGTATATTTATCGCTGTTTGATAAATTTATAAAAAGCTCTTCCTGTATGTTTTTGGATAATGTTCATTGTATTCACATAAATTTACCATTGTAAATAATATTGAACCCTCATTGTGATTCAGGGTAGGTGCCATGGATTTGTTTGTACTTATCCAACGTAACTTGGATGTCCAAGAGATTTGAGTCTACAGCTTTGTTTTGGGAAAAGTTTTTCCAGCCGTAAAATATCAATCCGCCTACTGCTATTACAAGAATTGCAATGATGATGTACTCTACTGTTTTGTTCTTTTTCATGATGTTTTTTTAAAAAATGTAAAAAAATATTGATTATTTATCTTAAATAATTATATAATATATTTATTTTGTAAGAAAAATCAATATTTTTTATGTCTAATAATATTTTCTTCTTTGTCCTATTTGGGATTTTGTTTTGGTTAAAAATTATTTTTCATGTAGATTATCACTTTTTGCCGTTATTGAATGGTAATGCTGATAGTATCATAATAATAATATTTCTTTTTTTGTTGGCAAAAAGTATAATGAAAGATTCCACAAAAAAAGTTCTATTGAAGAGTGTCTGTTTTAACTTTATGTTGTTTGGAGTTTTGTATCTGCTTGTACAGAGTTTGTTGAAGTTTATGTATCCAAAGTTTGTTATACAGGTGCAGGAATATATGAGGAGTTTTTTTGTAGCACAAGATAGTTCTTTTTTGATTACTACTTTTTTTGCTTCTATATGGTGATATCTTACATATATAGGACAGAAAGTCTGGGGAGAAGAATTTAGTCAATTTAAATTTAATATCCCGTTGTATATATTTATGTTGTTATTTTGGGGAGTTTTTATGTATTTCTCAAACAATCCTTTGCCTTTTTTGCTGATTTTATTTTTTTTTAAGCATATACATTATATTTTTGCAGTATCAAAATCGTCTATACAAAAAGTAATTGTAGAAGAAAAGAAAAATTTTTGGCAAAAGATTCCATGGAAGAAAATATGAAAAATATCTTTTAATATAATGTTTTTTCTAATTTTTTGCTGAAGTTTTCTTTGGATAAAACTATATGATTTTGGAGAAAGGCTCATGAGTGATACAGGACATTATTTGTTTTACCCTCAAAATCATGAGCAATACAAAGAACTTAAAGAGAGTTATAAAATATTGCCACAGTATAGAGAAGATGATTCTAGAGATATTATTGATCAAAATTATGCGATAGCACGAGAAGCCTATCGTGATCAAAACTGGGAACTGACAAAATCTCATTCATCACCAGTAATTTTTAAATCAATAATAGCTGGTATAGATTACTACTATCTTATGCCATTTTTTCATATAGATAGAGATGATGTGGTACAGCAGCATACTTTTCATATTATAGCATTTCATATAGTTTGATGTTTGTTTTTGCTTTGGATATTTACACTGCTTTTGCAGCTCTTTCCTTCAAGCGTAGCGTATATATTTTTTATCCTGCTTGGAACTTCTGCTTATAGTATAAATTTTTCACGTTTTTTAAATTACGATCCTTGGCTGGACTATGTCTGAATTTTATTTTTACTTTATCTATATTTATTTCTCAAAGAAAAAAATATAAAATATTGGTTTGCTCTGGGTTTGATATTTGCACTTGGAATAAATGTGAAATGAGTTTTTTATTTATTTTTTCCTATAACTCTCTTAATTCTTGTCTTGAAATACAAAGACTTAAAACCTTATTTTAATTTTACAAGTCTGTTTGTAATATTTAATTTACTTGGAATATTATGATTTATAATTTTTTGGCCTTATACATGGGTAGAGCCATTTAAAGCGTATTTTTATCATTTAGGGATAGGATATGGTTTTTTCGCTTTGGTGTTTTTGTATATAATATTTGTGGTATGAGAATATCTTGCCGATAAAGTAAGTGATAATGTCCTCAAGTATTTGAAAGTATGAGTCGTAGCCGCAATACTTTGACTTGTAGCTATAAGTATGGTATATTATCCGGAAATTATTTTTCAGAAATTTCAGATTTCAAAAGATATAGGTTGAGCTTGAATCTTGGCAAGGATAAAGTTATCCATGCCGCAAATGCTTTACTGTACCAACATTGTAGTCGTGTGATGAATAGTGCTTGCTGTGATGCTTTTTTTAATGAAAAACTTTTGGAAGAAGAAAGATAATGAATTTGAAGATATAGTGTTTTTGGGGATAAGTTTTTCTTTTTTGTACGTATTTTTGTGATCATTACTTTTTTATATTTATATCAGATATCAGTTGCCGGTTTTGGGAGTGTTTTTGCTCACAAGTGCGATAGGGATTTATGATTTTTTGAATTCTATTAAGTTTGGGAAAATACTTATTCCTTTGATACTTGTTTATTGAGGGTATGAACTTTATATTTTTATGCCGACACTGTTTTACTACAAAAATCAGATAGCGCCGCTTTATTTTACTACTTACTGATGATGAGGCATGCTGGGAAGTGTAGATTCGTTCCGTTACATTAAAGCAAACTCACAAAAGAAATTACCAAAACTTTATATGAATTATGAATGAGTGAGTACAAAATGGCTTGGTCAAACTTATGGAATAATATGATTAGGAAAACACTGACAGGTAAATTTGAAAGATGAAAAACAATCTCAATGGGATTATGCATTGTTTACGTTGGACGGGATAAATACTATGTATGCTAAAGATAGATTTATATCACAAGACATTTACAATGCATACAAAAATAAGCCTTACGTACGATGTCCTTCTGTCCCTAGGTATCCAGCCTGCCGGTTAGTTGGTCTCAAGTGAGAAAGTCCTTTTGTAAAAGATGAAGAAAAGAAATAAATCCCATATAAGATAAGATAAGAGATTACTTATACAGACTCATACAATAGAGAAAAAATTGATAAAAATAAATGTTAGAGTTATATTTAAAATACTTATAAAAATTCATATTTTCATTTGATTTTGATACTCACCGTAATTGGTCAATATATTTGTAAAAAAGACCTGACTTGTACTCAATATTGGCAGCACGCTTAATATTCTCAAGATAGTAATAGACAATTCATATCAATCTCAATAAATTAATTTTATCACAAAGGGGCTGACTATAAAAATTCATAATCATAATAAAAGATTTATAATTACAAGTAATTTATAATATTTCTTAAAAAGTCTTTTTAGATTTTCTTTGTTTTCCTTGAGATTGAATAATGGGATAATTCAGGTAATAATACTTATGGTAAATATTCACATATTGTTCATAATCTGTGTTGCTATAGTATAATGTCATAAAGTGGTTTTGTCAAAGAATTTGGACACCAATACATTATCTATGTTTGCTATCAATATAAATGAAATATTAGACAGTGAAAGTAAAAAATATCTTTTTAAGAGTTTTTTTATTATTTCTTTATCAGGTTTGAGAAGTTTTATATCATGTCATACAAAGAGTTTGTAAAATCACCAGATTGTAGAAATCCCGTATCCTATTACAAAACTTAATAATATATTGCTTAAAGTAGTTTCTCTCAAAAAGAAAAATAACAATAAAAATAGAATTTTGAAAAAGTATTCCAAAAAACTTATAACCAAAAAGTTTTTATTTTTGTGCAGACTTACAAAGATGTTTGTGACCAAACCCCGGAGGTTCATAAAACATGTAAGTAGATAAAACAGCCAAAAATTTTGTTTTATTACATCTAGATTTAGAATCTCTGCTATTATTCGTAGCAATCACAAAAAAACTATATTAAATACAAGCTTCATATAAAATCAGTTGCAAATGTTTGCTACAAGATTGTTGTGTTTTATATCATGTCTATTTTCTACGATTTCTTTTTTTACTCATTCCTGGATAGACAGTCCAAAAAATATACCCATCAAAGTAATGTAGCTTATCATTAGTGTGAGTTGACCGAAGTCTTCGACGCTGTAAAGTTTGGGAATAAATATTAAAAAAAATAGTCATCATAAAGTGGTGATACCTTTGGTCATATACGACCATAATATCTCTTTATTATTTTTATTTAAGAGTTTAGAAATCAGCATTCTTGTTTTTGAGTATAAAATTATACGAATAATGATAATCAGGACACTGGTAAGCTTTTTGTATAGTGAAATATTTTTTTATTATTTTTTTTACTTCTGACATAGGGTGATTTTTTCTGCATAACTGCCAATAATGCTGTCAGTTGAATTTATATTCTTTCCAAAACAAAAGAGGCAGATTTATAGCAAAAGTCCAGTCAAATAAAAATGGTTTCATAGCAAACCCAAATCTTATCTGGAACACTGATGGCGGCAGTTGCAAAACAACGTATTTACTTATCTTGCTAAAGTTCTCTATGCATTTCTCAAAATTTGTGAACGGCAAATGTTCCAGCACGTGAGCACATAATATAGTATCAAACTTTTGTCTTGTAATTTCTTCTGGCATGTCAGGAAGTCAGCCTACCACATCAGGTTTTAAATTTGGATCTATATCCATAGTTGTTATATTTAGTCAGACGTTCTTGAGGTAATGATCTATGATGCCGTCTCATACGCCGATGTTCAGCACGGTCTGTGGGTTGGTAGCTAATATATCGTTTATTTGGTGCATTTTGTTGATCCAAGGTCATTTTGGCATAGGTTTTCTGGAAAAATAATGTCATTTTTGGACTTGGATTTCTGGTTTGAATTCCGTCATTTTTGTTATATTATATTTTAAAAAGATTTAATTTTTTTTGTTTGCTATGTAAAAGATAACAAAAAACTAAATGATAATTTATAATTATTTTGTGTAGTATTGCAAATAAAAGTTTTTGATATATGTTTTCTTATGTCTTTTTGGTATGAGTACAAAACGCGAGTGCCAATGGCAGAGACTTTGTTTGTGTGCGAAAAGTTATAAGTGGCAATGCCACTTTTTCTTATATTACTTTTTTGTCATCGCTACAAAAAAGTAATATAAAAGATCTAGCCCAATATAGACTCGCGTTATAAATGGCGATACAAAAATTTGAGTAGAGGACACTTTCGCCCTTACGGTTTTAGCTTATTTCCAGTGCTTATACAAATAAGAGAAGACGGCTCAAACATATTATTAGTCAGGTAAAGAGGTGTTTTATTTACTAAATTCGTAGCTAATATTATTCCCAGTGATGCGACCATGGCGAATTATAAATAAAGTTATTTGTTTTTGTAGTATATTTGCAATACATATTTCATCATAAAATTTGGAACCAAAAATAGTGTAATGAATAATAATTTTTTTAGTCTGGAAGTCAAAGATTTTGTATATTTTATGGATTTCCAAAAACTATCAAATCATTTGTTTTTCTCACCGCCTATGATCTGCCACTGGAATTTTTGGAAATACCATTTTCACAATGTGTTTTTATCTATTTCCAAAGCTTCGTTTATATTTTCTTTTATCAAAATTTCATATCAGGCTATCATTGATGGTGCCCTGGAAAATGTGCTTGCAAAAGATGTAAGGTTATCTTTGGCATCTTGTCTGCTTGCATCCATAAACAAAAATTCTTTGTTTACAAAAAGGGATCTTCATCACTTTTTTAATAATCTGAGATAAAATATTGATTCCAGTCAGTTTGGACACTTACCTTCAAATCTGGTATCTCATAGTTTGGCTGTATTTATAAATCCGTGCATATCTCATTTAAATTTTTTGGCAGTTAAAAAATCAGGATATTTTAGATAAAGTCTGTCTCATCATATAAGCTGGCTTTTTCTGTGGATATGTGGAGGAAACTTGGATAAGAAATGCACAGAAACAAGTTCTCTGTCTTGATCAAATTCTTTGGCAGTTTCTTCAAATACTCATTTTATAAGTTCATCATCAGAATCAAGTATAAATATAATATCTCCACTTATCTTATTTAGTGCAAAATTTACGGCATTGCCTTTCCCCTGGTTCTCCTGCCAAAAATATTTTATCTTTTCGTTTAAAAATTCCTGAATTGCTTCACGTGTATGGTCTGTGCTGCCATCATCTATGATAATTATTTCATAATCTGGATAATTTTGATTTAACACACTGTTTATCGCATTTTTTATGCACCAAGCACGATTGAGTGTCGGGATTATGATAGAAAATTTCATTATAATTTATTTATTATATCAAAAATATGTTTTGCCCTAGCTGACCAGCTGTAATTGTGCACAATTTCTTTGTTGGTATCTCACATGCTTTGCATTAGATAATCGTTTTTTACAAGGTAATCTATCTTGCTGGCCAATTCTTTGGCATTTTCTGCTTCAAAAAATAGAGCATTCTGATTTTGTTTTAGCACTTCCTTCATAGAAGGTAGGTTTGATGCGATAATAGGAAGTCAGCACGCCATATATTCAAATATTTTTAGCGGAGAAGTATACTTTTCTCATATAAGAGTTTTGTTGTTTGGGATTATTCAAATATTGGAAATTTTTAGAAGTTTTATAATTTCTTCCTGTGGAAAATATCCTTTCAAAATAATTTTATCCTGTATTCAAAGTTTTGCAGCCATTTGTTGTTTTTGTTTAATCTCACTGTCTTTGCCTCCGACTATGAGAAATTTTATATTATCATGCTGCACAAATTGTATAGAGTTTATCAGCGTATCCACTCATTTCCAGTCTTTGAATGATCAGGCGTATATCACTATTTTTTCGTCTTCCTTAAATCAGTATTTTTGTTTAAAATCTGGGGGAGGCTGTATCTGTTGAAAAAAATTTAAATTTACGCCATCGGCCAGAGTTCTTATTTTTTTGATGCCAAATTTGGATTTGAGATCCTGTGTAATACCATCAGAAATGCTTATAGTAAAATCTACTACAGATAAAGCTTTCTTCTCTTGCTCAAAGCTGACTTTAGTGGAACTTAAATGATAGACTTTGTGAGCTTCAAAAATTATTTTACTTTTGGGTCTCCATTTTTCCGGCAAAAATGATATAAAATACAAAAAAGAAAAATCTCTGGTATAGATAATATCGTATTTATTTAACATAACGTGGAGGTAACTCTGAAATTGAAAAATCGCTCTAAAAAAGAGTTCTATATATTTATTGCTGCCAATGATAAGTCCAAAAAATTTGATGTTTTTAAAATTTTGTTTAATTCCAAAATCACAAAGTTTTTGCTGCCAGACTTTGGTAGACACGCTGGTGGATAAAAAACTTAAATCACAAAACTCTGCCAGTGCACTGCACATATTCAGTGTCTGTCATACGTTGGCATCGTTTTTGGATAAATTATTCATATAAATATATGCTACTTTCATTTACTGTCATTTAAATTTACAAAGCACAAGCTGGTTGTGATTTAATTTGCCGAGGGCTGTTTTTTTTGCGTATTCCAGCGCAAACGGATATTTTACATTTATTTTCATAAAAGGAGTATTTTTTTGCAGTAATATTTCAAAATTATGGCTTTCTAGATAATTTTTAAACTCTTCACGATTCCATTCTCTAATATGTTCTTCTTTTGGGGACATTGTATTGTCTGCTCATCTGAGGATATCTCTTTCAGGTGTAGATATGATGATATAAGTATCTTTATTTGCAAAAGTTTTGATATAATTTAGCAAAATATCAGGATCCTCTATGTGTTCTATCACATCAGAACATATAATAAGTTCAAAAGGATTTTCTGGATGATAAGACGGCTCTTCAAAGTTATCTGCCACAAACTGGGCTTTGGTATCTTTGAATTTATCATTGCAGTATCTGATAACTTGCGGTTGGTCTATACCTACGACATTGTTGCAGATAGGATAAAGCAGTTCCATAAGTTTGGTAGCTGGTCAGCAGCCTACATCCAATATTGATTTTATTTTTTTTTCAAAGATAAGGCCTCTTGCAAATTCATATACGCTGTATTGATACAGGTAGGAAGCGTCTATTCTTTTTTTATCCCAGTAGTTTTTATCATCTCTGTTTTGGTCCAGAGTGGTGTTTACTTGTCTGTGTGTGTAGGATTCTTTGATAAAGTATGTTTTCATAGTTTTATTTTTTATGTAATTTAAAAATTTATTTTTCTTATGTTGTTTTTTTCTTTCGTCCTTTTGTGTCATAACAAAAGGACCAAAATGTCTAGCCGATTTAATTGTCCTTAAGTTTATATAGTGAAAACTTTACAGCAGTTTTAATGGCTTTTTCGCATCCCGCGTTGCGGGCCTCCAGCTCAAAGTCTAAATATTTTAGTAAAAAATATATTTGCCTTACGAGGACAGTAAATCGGCATTTATTTCACTTTGTGAAATCTTTTTTTTATTTAATAGGTGTGTGGACATTATAATATATGTTATTTAGATTAAAAAGTTTAAAACTATACAATCTATTAGATCCTTCGCTACGTTCAAGATGACCCCGTATATCGGGATTTTATTATTTGAGTTCGTAGCTCTGATGCTGTATCTCTGTCATTTTGAGGAGTTAAGCGACGAAGAATCTAAATCCCAAATTAAGGTTTAAAATTTTTGTCGTAATATGACAGTATTTTCTTATAAAGTTTTTTGAATGGCAGCGGATGGTAGCCAAATCAATGTTTTTTTGCAAAGATTATGTCAGGCAGTTTTCCTTTCATCAGAGTTTTTAATATTTTTTTTAGTCATTTTTTGTCCCGTATCTGATCGGATTTAATGCTAAAAATATATTCGAATATTCTATAATCCAGAAATGGAGCTCTAGCTTCTATAGCGTTTTTCATACTCATTCTGTCAGCCT
>CALFEN010000215.1 GCA_937950065.1 uncultured bacterium
ATTTAAGATTTGTTTGTTAAAATTCTTTGGACTTAATTTTAATATTAATTTTTTGATCCCCCTCCAAAAAAATATAGGTTTTCATTCGTTATCTCCCCATCATAAGTAATAGAAGACAAAATAAGCCCCATAGATCAAGAAAAATTGTTGTAATAGATCCCATGTGTTTGATTTCCATACCAATGATGTGCTGACTCCCAAGCTTTTCTGTAAAAAATTGAAATTAAATTCTACATTGTTGTTCAATATATTAAAATAATCTATATTGTATTTATAAAAAAGATAAGCCAGAAGAAATATAAAAAAAGCTCCCAAAGCATTTTTAAAATTATTTGTCATCAGAGATGATTATTGATTAGATAAAAAAATTATTCCCGTTTTTTCTGAATAAAAAAAACGTATAATACTATATGATATTATTCTTTTTTTGCAAATATTCAAGCACTTTTTTAAAAATTTATATTATTGATTATTCGTCCATACATATATAAACTCCACCGTTTTTAATATTCTTTTCAAAATTTGTGTATATTTTATTTCTCATATCCAGAGGATACCTCCGGAAGTTTTTTTCAAGAACCAAATTATTTATTATATTTGATTGTTTTTTCTTTAGTGCTTTGTATAAAGTGGTCTTTAATCTCAACGTTCAGATAGAATAATTTATTATACTTTTCAACAAATTTACTTCCTCTATCAAATCAAAATAATCCTGCCAGCAGTTATCAAAATCTCTGTCAAATATTATAGGATCTATTCTTATTCCGATATCTCAGCCAAGACTTGAGATATATTTTGCAAAATCAAGTCTTAAATTTAAATTGCTGCTTCACTGTTCGTAGCTATCGATAATGTTTTGAGGAGAAAACGTGATGGAAACTATAAGATTTGGTCTCAAAATCAAGTCTTTGTATAAATCAAAGTTTGGCAGCACGTTCTTTGTCCTGATTTCAAGCAGAGTATCTGGGAATTTCGCACACAGCTCTGTTAGAGCATTTATATTGTTTATATTTTGCTCCAGTCAATAATATCCAAGACTATCTTTAAAATCTCAGTCATAAAAAATCAACTTTTTATCTGGATTCTTTTTTCTAAATTCTTTAATAAAATTTTCTAGAAATCCCAAAAAATCTTCAGTATTTACAAACCTGATTATATCAGGAGATTTGAAATAACTCTGCAGATAGCAGTATTGACATCTTGCCTGACAGTTATAGCCGTTCAGCAAAATAAACCCTTCACTTCCTGCTGGTCAGTAATTCTCCGGAGTTTGCCTTACAAAATTTCATTTTTTCTTTCACATCAAAACCCTTATGGATTTTTTCTCTATATTAAAATAATCCTGCACAGGGTTCTCAAAATATTCTTCTCGGTTTGTGCCCAAATTTATTATCTTTGAAATCTTTGCTATACTCATTTATTTCTCCAGATTTTCTAAAATTATTTTCATATCAGCCCGGTTTAATTCCTGTATTCTTTTGGATCACAAAGATTCCGGTATATTTAAAGAGATTTCCCTTTTACTTAAAAGTTTAGAAATTTTATTTAAAGTTTTTCTCTTGTATCATGAAATTTCGTCCAGCAAAATTTGGAATTTCTGGAAATCTATATCAGGATTTTTATCTTTCTTTGTAAATTCCACTAGACAGCTGTCCACTTTTGGTGCAGGATTAAATGCTTTGGCAGGGACATTTTTGAGATACTTTACATCGTAAGCATAATTTACCAGTCGCCGTAAATATGATTTATTTTCTGCATCAGTTTTTATCTTTTCGCCAACCTCTTTTTGTATCATAAAGATTCCATATTTAAAAATATTATTCTCCACAAAAAGTTTCCTGAAAATAGGAGAAGTAATATAATACGGCAGGTTCCCGACTACGCAGACGTTGTTAAGCTCCAAACTATGTTTTGCTGCAAAACTTTGTAAGTCCTGCTCCAAAAAATCTCATAAAGTAATCTCTCCTTTATCTCATACTATATCCTGTAAGATATTTTTAAATGTTTCATCTCTTTCAAAAAGATATATTTTATTGGCAATATTTACAAGTCTCTTGGTTAGTGCTCATTTTCACGGTCATATCTCTATTATTACAGGATCGGAAAAATATTTCTCTATTCTTTTTAGAGTAAAATCTATATACTTAATATCTTTTAGAAAATTTTGTCAGAGATAAGAACCCATTTATAAAAATTATATAAAAAATATTTATATTGTTTATTTAAAACTTTTCAATAAGAAATTATTTTTTGATATATATCACTCTCAATTGAAAACTTCAGTTAGGAGTTCAACTTACCCGAACAAAAACTCAAGGGCCCGTTCATACTCAAGTTCCTCATGTTTCTCAAGAATTCAACACTTGAAACATAGAAAAGGGGCATCAGTTAACAGATATATATGAAGCAGCTCATACATAAGAAGTGTCAGGCAATGTTCATCAGCAGTCCGCTGCTGTAAAAGTGTAATACCAATTTCATATTGTAGTACTTCCTCAACTTCAATTTTTGTAGCATACAATAGGTTTTGTTCTGCTTGCCAGTGTATTTCGTTTGGCTGCAGTCAAAGTTTCATTTGATCAAACATATATTGCCGAAGTATCTGAATCTGCAAGATTAGGGTTGGTACTTGTCCGTGCTTTTATAAAAATATAAAATCAAAATCAGCTAATCAATAAAAATACTAGGGAAGCTACAGTTCCAAATTTTGCTGCTTTTAAGAAATCTTTCATTTGATTTATAAAAATAAAACATAATCAATTATATTAGAGATGCTTATAATTTCAAGAGAAACTTTTTCAAGTATTTCCCTTTTTGCCCCAAATTAAACAATATTTCTTTATTCTCAATTTTCAAGTTTTTTAATAAATCAAAAAATCTTTTTTAACCTTGAAATATGATTTTATATATCTATAATCATTAGATATTTTTTATTATTTAAAAATTTAAAAAAATGAAAAAAATATGGTTAGCGGTTTTATGATTTTTTATCCTGCTTGTCAACGTATCATACTGATATGATCTCACACAGGCAGACAACGATTTGATAGTTGTTACTACAAATAAGCTCGAGGATTATATCCAAAAACATGGAGAAGATAGTAGAGATACAGTGTTAAAGATTGTTACTGACTTCCAGCAAAAACATCAAAAAAGTTCTAAAGCAACAGCACTTTTGGATAAATTGTTGGATAATATAAACACTTCAGACAATATAGATATTCAAAATAAAATTTTGGCAGAGCTTGATAAGACTTGAATTCCTGATACTAAATTTTTGTATTCTACAGGTGCGACACAAAACATGCCGTTTTTATTAAACAGACTGCTTGATCAAAAAAAGGTTGAATTTGAAAAGTTGATGATAGATCCAAATTCAGTTACTTTTGATGTTCTTGAAAGTTATAACAAGGATGATAAACTATGATATTTATATTCTTTGTTAAATAACTACAATTCCGTAAATTCCAATGACGATATAAGAAATATAATTGAGAATTTTCAAACAAAATATTCTAATTTCTCAAATGAGATAGCCTTTTCACAGAAGTTATATGGGATTTACAAAAACATATCCCAAACTGAAAACCTTGATACAGAGCAAAAGAGAATTGTAGAAAGGGCTATCAAAAGTTTTGAATTAAATGGTATAAATCTATCTGATGATAAAATACAAAGACTAAAAGAAATAAATATAGAACTCACAACTCTTACTACAAAGTTCGCAAATAATTTATTAGACTCCGAGAAGTCATTTACATATTATGTAGAAAATCTTGAAAAAATTAAAGATATGCCACAGGATGTTTTGGATGTCGCCCATCAAACAGCTCAAGAGCAAGATAAAGCTGGATACCTTTTTACGGTAAATAATGCTGATTATCTTATTGCTTACTGTTCAGATACAGACATCCGTAAAGATATTCGTACAGCATACAAAACATTTGCTTCTACCTGAACCTATGACAATAGAGAGATTATTATACAGATATTAAAATTAAGAGAAGAAATGTCTCAAATTCTTGGCTTTCAAAATTATTGAGAATATTCTCTTGCTGACAAAATGGCTCCTTCACCTGAATTTGTTATGAAACAGGAAGATGAGATTCTTGTGAAGGCTAGAGAAAAAGCAGATAAAGAAGCAAAAGAGATTAAGGATTATTTTCATCTTACATGAGATTTAAATGCTTATGATTATGGATATTATTCTAGGATTTTGCAGGAACAGAAATACAAACTAGACGAAGAAGAGTTAAAACAATATTTTGAATTTGAAAATATAAAAAAATGATTGTTTGCTATAGCAAATAAGCTTTATTGAATTGAAATGAGAAAACTGGATCAAGAAATGTATTCCGATGATGTCGAAGCCTATGAAGTTTATAAAGACGGCAAATTGTTGTGATATTATCTTTTGGATCCATTTTACAATCCAAATAAATCAAGTTGAGCATGGGCAGATATCTTGAGAAATACAAAGTCTGTATGAACAACAACTAGACCACTCATGGTTATAGATGTGTTGAATATTTCCAAATGAACTAATTGAACCACATTGCTTACCCATTACGACGTGACTACCCTTTTTCATGAGTTTTGACATGCTATTCATGCGTTGTCTGCCAAATCCTTATATCCAGAACTAACTTCATTTAATGTAGAACGAGATTTTGTGGAAGTTCCTTCTCAATTTATGGAAAACTGGGCTTGGTGAGATTCTCTCAAAACTTTTGCAAATAACTACAAAACTTGAGAACCAATAAGTGATGACCTTATAGATAAATTAAATACATCTAGGACTTTATCAAGCTGAATAGACACTATTACCCAAATTGTTTACTCAAGAACAGATATGATTTTCCATACTCAACCTGCTCCAGACTCTGTAACCAAGCTTGACGAGGAATTTCAAGATATTATCAAGAATACAAGTTATTTCAAAAATGATAAGAACAATAAAACTTATGCAGGTTTCTCTCATATTTTTGATTGATGATATGCCGCTTGATACTATAGTTATCTACGGTCTCAAATAATAGAAGCAGATATCTACTCTATATTTCAAAAAAATTGAATATTTGATAAAGATACAGCATCAAGTTTTTTTAACAAAATTTTATCTGAATGAAGCATAAAACCTGCATCAGAGATATTTAAAGATTTTATGAATAGAGATATTTCTCTTGAATGATTTTATACTGAAAAATGATTTTAGATAAAGGTTTATAATATAAATAGAAAAAATTTTAAATATAAGACTTTCAAAATATAAAATACAAATAAAAAAACTCTTGAAAAAAAATAATTTAAACTTATAATGTAATCAATTATATATTAATTTTTTTCCAAATGAGAAAGTATCTAAAGAATTATCTAACCTGAATTTTTATTTGAGCTTGATTTCTCACAGTACTGTTTGTGTGATTATTCATACTCAAAGCCCGGCAGACTACCAATCCTGGTCTTACAGATACTAGTCCCGATGCTTTATATGTAACTAATTGAGAAACGCTGACAGCAACCAAACGAAATAATCTAGTAGCCAAAAGGTGACTTACTGATTTGCAAGTTATAAATTGTAAATACGATATATCTAATGGTTGATCTACTTGACGGCATAGTAGGACACGAATAAATACTGATTATTGATGAGATTTGCCATCAAATTATTCTAACTGTTATTATGCATCAAACTGAAAATTAGGAAATTCTCCAACACACTACTGCGTTCTTACAGGCTGATACAACCGGCAGGGGACAGCAAGTGATCCCATTAGGTATTCTTGCAATTATCTCTGCCGAAACGAATAATTTTTTATATTTCATAATAATAAGCTTGTTTTTTTCTAGTAAATATTTATTATTTAAATAATTATTTTTTCACTACTAAAAAATGACTAAAATATTAAAAACTTTCTGATTTGGTATTGTGTTCTGACTAGGTTTTTTTGTTATATGATGAATCGGTTATTTTCTTCTCAAAGCCCGGCAGACAACTAATCCTGGTCTTACAGATTCCGATAGTTCAGCACTTTATGTAAATAGCAATGAAACACTGACCGCTGCTAAGCGAAATAGTTTAGTAGATAAAATATTATGAGGAGGAAATGGGAGTTGGGAATCAGTAGACTTGGGTGATACTACATATTTTGATACATGATGCGATCGGAAAC
>CALFEN010000216.1 GCA_937950065.1 uncultured bacterium
TTTTGTGTTTGCAGAATCCATTTGTTTGATATGCAATTCCAATGCCTGTTCCTTATTTGAAGCACTCTCTACCAAATTTATTACATTTATATTTATAAGGTTTTGGGCTTGGGATAATGTATCTATAGCACTATCCAAATAATATTTTTTGGTATAGTCTCTGTTCCCTAGTTTGACTCAAGCAATTACAAGTCAGACAGCTGTATCATCTACAGCAGATTTTCTAATATACTCTGTCCCTAGTTTTGTATTTTCTTTTGACGTCCAGATACCAAGTCGACTAAAACCGCTCACATTTCGTTTTAGGACAAAGTTAAAAAATAACACAAATCAAACCAAAGCTATATAAAAATATTTATTACCAAAAATTTTTTTGCCCAAAATGTATTATTTAATTACTAAAATTTAGCCTATATTATATAAATTTATTTTTTTTTCAATATTAAATAGGCAATTTTGAATAAACGACAGGTCATGATGATGTCAAATGTATTGTATTTTCCAGTCTTACACCAAACTTTCATGGCAGATAAATTCCTGGCTCCAAAGCAAAAAACATATTTTCTTCTAGGATCCGATTTGATTTATAATTTATAGTAGGGACTTCGTGAGGCTGCATACCTATTCCGTGTCCCAGGCTATGGGTAAAATATTTTTCATATCCCTTGGACGCAAAATATTCTCTCACCACCAAATCCAAATCTTTGCAGGCTGTCCCAACTTTAACTTTATCAAGAGCTAGGGAATAAGCAGTTTTTACTACTTCATATATTTCTTTAAAAAGTTTATAGTCTTCGTTTTTCCCACCAACCCAGTATGTTCTGGTAAAATCAGAACAGTAATTTTCAAATATCACTCAAGCATCTATCAATAGAGGTCAATTTCATATCTGCACATTGGAAGTCTGATAATGTGGTATTGCTGAAGATGATAATGAAGCTACTATAGTTCCAAACGCTTCTTTCTCCGCTCAATTATCCAATAATGATTTTACAATAAAATTCTGCACTTGTTTTTCGGTCATATTAAGTATTTCTCATGAAACGATCAACTGCTCTATTCATAGATAAATTTCGTCAGTTATTTTTATAGCTTTTTTTATTTTTGCAATTTCATCATTATTTTTTATCTTTTTGAAATCATCAAAAAAAGAATCTACAAAATCTATATTCCCAAAATTATTTTTGATAAATTCAAAATTATTATATGTAATATATTTTTTTTCAAGAATAATTTGACATCATTGAACTAAAGAATTTAAAATTTCTAGTAGATTTTGTTTTAGCAACAGAAATTCTATATTAAGATTAGGATTTTTTAATTTACTTCTTATGTCCTGTAAACTTACTATATTCTTTTGATCAAAACAATTGGAGCTAAACAGTATATATAAATTATTATTTTTTAATACCATTACTCAAATATCAGGCTGAAATCAGAGTAAGTAGCAAAATCAGGTATTTACCAAATCGGTGGTAAAAAAAATATAAGCCTTGTCCATTTGTATTAAATAGAAATAAATTCATTTATTTTGGAAAAAATCAGCTCTTTTTTGTCTCGGATAATATCGAGTTCTGACTTTTGGAATCTAGTCAAAACGTAGTCAACAACCTGTTCTTTGAGAGGAGGTCTGGAAACTCATATTCTGAGTCTGTAAAATTTATCTGTACCAAGTTTGGATATAAGATCTCTAAGTCAATTGTGTCAGGCATGACTTCAACCGAGTTTCATTTCTATTCTGCCGGTATCAAAATCTATTTCATCGTGAATTATTAATATATTTTGAGGCAAAATCTTGTAAAAATTTGCTATTTTTGAGACAGCATCACCTGACAGATTCATAAAAGTCTGCGGTTTAGCAGCCAAAATCTCTACATTGTTTAATATTCATTTTGCGGTTTCTGCATTGAATTTCTTGTTGAACTGGAAGTCAAAATTTGAGCAAATTTCATCTAATATTATAAATCATGCATTGTGTCTTGTGGATTTGTATTTTTCACCTGGATTTCCAAGTCATACTATCAATTTCATTTTTTTCAACTAATTTTTAAATATTTTTTTAATATCAAGTATAATATATTTATAATCCTATGGAAAGCAAGCAAGTTTTTGTAAAAATTTCTTTCACACTATTACACTATATTAATATTTTTATAACAAATGGAAAAAACTAATTTTTAACGCATAATTTTTTGTGTAACGTTATTAGCATGAAATAAATATTACGCAATAAAAATAAGTATAGTTGTATAACTTTATCTTGAAAAGTTATTCCAAAATCATATAATTTTGATGATTTATAGAGGGTTTAAACTATAAAATCACCTTTATCTATAAAAAAATCAAAAATGTGTGGAATATTTGGCTATAAATGATGCAAAAATGCTCAAAACGTCCTTTTGCACGGACTCAAAAAACTTGAATACCGTTGATATGATAGTGCCTGACTTGCTGTGATGGACACAAACGGACAAATACATATTCACAAAGCTGTAGGCAAAGTCTGAAATCTTGCAGATAATATTGCCCAAACTTTTGACCAAAGTAAGTGCACAACCTATGGGATTGCACATACACGTTGGGCTACACACGGCGGCGTTACTGTAGAAAATACACATCCGCACTTTGACGAGAATGAAAAAATATTTTTGGTTCACAACTGAATAATAGAAAACTATGATGAACTAAAACAAGACCTTATCAAAAAATGACACAAATTTTACTGACAGACAGACACAGAGGTCGTAGCAAAATTATTGTGAGAACACCGAAACGGAAATTTACTGCAAACCGTGGAAAATGTTTTGCCAATACTGGAATGAGCTTATGCCTTACTTGTAATATCCAAAGAATGTCCTTGAGATATGGTTGGCGTAAAATACTGAAGTCCGTTGGTTTTTGGATATAATGACAATGGAGAGATGTTCTTTTCATCAGATACACAGGCTTTGGCATGACTCTGTGAAAACGTGGTTTTCCTAGACGACGGCGATCTCGTCAGTATCAGAAATAATGATTACCTGCTGAAATCTGAATGAAAGCTTATAATAAAACCTATAGAAAAAATAGATGTCCAAAGTCTTGTAGCTGAAAAATGAGATTTTAAACATTTTATGCTCAAGGAAATCTTTGAACAACCAAAGGTTTTGCTGGAAACTTTTAGATGAAGAGTGGACTTTGAAAATAAAACTTTAACTGGAAACGCATTACAAGAACTGGAAAACTATAACTTTGAAGAAATTATTTTTGTATGAAGCGGGACTTCATATCATGCATGATATCTGGGTACTTACTGGATGGAAGATATCGCAGGCATCAAATCTTCTGTAGAAGTAGCTAGCGAACTTGAATTCAAAAATTTCGCTGTAGACAGCAAAAGACTTTTTGTCTTTATCTCACAATCAGGCGAAACTGCTGACAGTATAGAGATTCTCAAACGTATCAAAAACAGATGATGAAAAACTCTTGGTATAGTAAACGTAGTAGGATCAACTATTTCCAGACTCACAGACCGATGACTTTTTACAAGGGCTGGGACTGAAGTATGAGTCGCTTCTACCAAAGCTTTTGTGGCACAGATAGCCGCTATAATGATGCTTACTCTATACCTTTGAAACAAAAAATGATTGAGCAATGCCAACTTTACAAAAATTTTGGCAGAGTTTAAGAAAGTGCCAGAATACATAGAAAGCATTTTGTCCCAGGCTGCTGAAATAAAAACAATTGCTAAAGAATTATCCAAATATTCAAACTTCTTCTTCTTGTGAAGGCATTATCAACTGCCAATAGCCAGTGAATGAAGTCTTAAACTAAAAGAAATCTCTTATCTTCATTCGGAAAGTTATGGAGCTGGAGAACTCAAACATTGACCTCTTGCCTTGATACAGGAAGATTTCCCTACAATTATGATAATGCCTAGTGATGTACTTTTTGACAAAAACATTTCTACCATGCAGGAAATAAGAGCCAGAAAATGAAAAATTCTTGCTATCAGCGATAAAGCTACTACCGGTGACTGGCAAATCACTATCCCACAGACAATAGACGAAATATATCCGTTTTTGACAGTGGTAGTAAGCCAGCTTTTGGCATACTATGTAGCCGATGAGTTAAATAGAGATATAGATAAACCTAGAAATCTAGCAAAATCTGTGACAGTAAAATAATCAAATATTCCATCAATTTATTTACTCAAAAGTTTAATAAACAGATAGTTTGGAAGCAAGATATAAATTTATTTAGTCTTTTAATTATATTATTTTGTGGACAAAAAAATCCCTTTTTACAAAGGGATTTTTCGTTAAAGAAAGATATTTTAAATTATAATTTTTTTACCACAGTAGGTCTTTTCAAAAGAGTATTTATCTTAATTTTTAACAATTCTCTATACTGCCATGAAGTCTGAACAAGACTAAATACGGTAGTAGTAAGGATATATAATCATATTCAAGCTGGCATTTTGTATACGAAAGTTCACATACTAGCGATCAGAAAGATATTCATAAATCACATCATCTTACCCATATCAGGCATAGCTTGTCATCCTGGAACTTGAGGTATATTAGGCTTATTTAGCATAGCAAATTTTAACTGGATATATACTAACACACAACATACTAATGCAAGATATAAATGTCATATAGTAGTTCATCATTGAGCTATAATGTCCATTCCAAAAAGATAATGATTTATGTTTGCTGGGTTTAGATAACTTGTTCCAAAAAAAGTGAGAAAGCTATATATACCAGTAGAATCTACGTGACCCAAAGCAAAATCTCTAACTACCCAAAAAAGTCATAAAAATACTGGAATTTGAACCAAAGACATTAAACATCATTTAAGTGGTCAGGCTCATTGTGTTTTTAATATTTTCATAGTCTCTTGAGACATTTTTTCTGGTTCGTCCTTATATTTTTCTTGGATCTCTTGAAGTTTTGGATGGATATCTCACATTTGTTTCTGCATATCATTTTGAGCTATAGATGTTTTTAACAACACAAATCTCACAGCCAAAGTCAATGCTATTATAGCTAAAGCTAAATTTCCTCCAAAAATCAATAAAAAAATTATAAGTAAATTTAAGATAGGACGATATATTATTTGAGATAATATTATAACAAAAGGATTTCACATTTTTTACAATTAAAAAAATAAACAAGTTTCGTTATAATACTGTAATTCGTTTTTTTTTCAAGTAAAAATGAAAGTTTTTTATTTTAAAGTATCAAAAATTTTTCTTCAAGTTCTATTACAAATGCTTGTTAACAATTTTCATTCTACATAGGGAGAACCATGATCTCTATCAATAAGAACGCCAGGAGCCAAAGTATCTCAAGATTTAAAGGCGCTCAATTCATTTGAAGTACATGTCTGTGCTATTTGATTTCAATTCCTATCAGAAATATTTTGAGCAAGCCTATCCATAAACTGTCTTTTCTTCAATAATCATTTGGCTTCTGCAGGATCTATATACTCCATTCATAACATTACATCACCAAATCACCAATTATTATCTCTTGTAAGAATAGTTTTTCAATCTTTATCACGTCACTTTTTTATATTACTTTCATTGACTCACATCATACAAAGTCAAATTCATTCTTTCACTATAGCATTTAACATAAGAGTAGTATGTCTGATACTTGCATCTCCCTCAAAATATACACATTTTATACTTCAGTCATCAGTGAATGCTGTATAATCTCTAGTTCCTGTAGGAGCCATAAGAAAAACATGACCTGGCTGTGCTGCCATTCCAAAAAAAGCTGTTTTAAAATTTTCTCTAATCGCACTACACTCCTGCTTGTGTCAAGGTATTGTTCAATTGCCTGTGGCTGGTACAGTTTTCAGGAGATTAGAAATAGTCTTAATAGAATCCACTTGTCTATTTGTAGTCAATGCAGGACCAAGTATTGTATTTATATCAAAATCATTAGACACTCACAATCTTTTTGCCCATTTCCTAAGCTCTATTATTATCACAGGAAAATTGCCAAAAGTAATATGATTTGTGATAATTACAACAGATCTTTCCTTCAATTGATCAAAAAAATACTTCATCTGTTGCTCATAATTTCTTTCTTTATTTCCTCGTCATATTATATTTATATGACTACCCATTAATGATAAAGCAATATTTCTCCTTGTATTTCATACGCCTGGAGTCTCTGGATAATATATTTGATATGGATCGTCAAAAACTAAATCTTCTCTTCTTATTCAATTTCATAGATGTTGTCCATGATAACGAGCATAATAAGCTTGATAGAATGAATCTTGTACTTGCATAACTATTATATATTAATTTTTAAAGAGGTTTTAATGCTTCAGATATAAATTTTATAACTTCATTATGAAATGGTACATTATTTAACCTAAAAAGTGAAGTTATTTTATTACCTCGCAGTTCTCATCATTTATTTCGCTCTTGAATGAATTTCAAAGCATAAAACCATTTATTTTTTAAAGTATCTTCATTATCCGAATTAAAATCAGATATATTTTCCTCTCATCAGAACTCTTCTATTTTAGAAGACAAAAGAGGAGTTAATTTAATTAATCTATGATTTTTACTCAAAAAATCAATCAAATCTTCAGGCAATATAGTGCCTCATTTTATATTATCCACAATGGCTTCTGCTGTTTTCAGCGATCATAGTGTACGGAAATTCTTCATCAAATCATCTAATTTTTTCCCATCTCATCATTCAGGCACTTTTACATATTCTTTGGCTGGTGCAACTGGAGCCGGTTCTGTTGGGGCTGCTGGAGCCGGTTCCGGGGTTGTTGGCTCTGTTGGAGCTGCTGGGGCTGGTTCCGGGGTTACTGGCTCTGTCGGTGCAGTTGGAGCTGGTTCCGGGGTTGCTGGCTCTGTTGGAACTGCTGGAGCTGGTTCCGGGGTTG
>CALFEN010000217.1 GCA_937950065.1 uncultured bacterium
CTAATAGCACTCATTATAATTATTTGTTTTTTGATTGCAATATAAATTAATTTGAAGTTTCGTCTTTCATTTCCAAGATAGTTTTGATAGCAAATCAAGTCCTTCACTGGATCCTTGATGCCTGTGCAGTTGTCAATCATTCAGATGCCAAAATTTTTCTCAATTCTTTTTTGACTTCAGACGCTAACAAAAAATGTGAACGAGCAATAAGATCTTCTATCTTTGCTCACAAATCCATTTTGTAAGTCTCAAATCTTGGAAGTCATCATTCATTTATTAATTTAACCTCTTTTGGTCAAGGTATAGACTGATAAGCGACTCTGGTTTCTCTATAAAGATGTGAATTGTCTGGAGTTGGTGTGTAGTCTATCATTTTTATAATTATTTATTAATAAAAAAAATCCCCTACTGAAAGTAAATGTAGGAGATTGTTTTTGTAGCATTATTCAAAATCAGAAAAACTACCTCCTACCCGGGGATTGTTGTTGTTGATTTTGTTGACTCAATACTACGTATGTTGTTTTCATTTATTCTACTATGATATATGAATAAATCATGCTCTATATAATAATCATTTTTTTTAAAAAATCAAGTTTTTATCTAATTTTTTTAAATATTTATTTTAAAGTAGCAGAAGAGTTTAGTTTAATCATTCGGCAAAAATTTTTAATCTTTCCAACGACTCTTTTTTTCCAAGGACATACAACATTTCAAAAGCTCCTGGCGAAGCTTGTACACCCGTAAGTATAGCTCTTAATGGTCGCAAAACCTGTCAATTTTTTAAACCTTTTTCGGATATATACTTTACTATTTCATTTTTTATATTTTCTTCTGTCCAGTCATACTTGAACCCGTCCAAAACCTTAATAATATCCTGTAATATTGTTTTTACAAGTTCTTTATTTACTCACATTTTTCCATTGTAAAGTATTTCTTCACTAGGATATTGTCTTTTGAAAAAATATTTTGCATAATCTCTAAATTGCCCCAAAGTCTGCAATCTTATTTTGATATAAGCAGAAAGTTTTAACCAATATTCTTTTTCTGTAATCTCTATGATGGACTGCCATTCCTGATCGCCGTAGGTTTTGAGATATTCCAAAAGTCTTGCAGTAAATTCTTCATCTGAAAGGTTTTTGATATATTCTCAATTGAACCACAAAGCTCTCTTGAAATCATAAATAGCGTTGGAATTTGTAATCCTATCCAAAGAGAAATTTTTGATAAGTTCATCTACTGTAAAAAATTCTCTGTCATCACTCGGATGCCAACCAAGCAGAGTAATAAAATTTAATACCGCTTCCTTGAGAAATCATTCTTCCTTGAATTTGGTAACAGTAACGTACTGATCTTTGGTATCTCTTTTGGACATTTTGGATTTATCCAAGTTGAGCATCAAAGGTAGATGTCCAAATTCAGGGATTTTCCAGCCAAAAGCTTCATACAGCAATATCTGTTTTGGAGTATTATTTACATGTTCCTCTCCTCTGATAATGTGAGTAATTCACATAAGATCATCATCTACTACGTTTGCAATATAATAAGTAGGTACTCCATCGGATTTCATAATTACGAAATCTCAAATTATAGAAGAATCCATATTTATCTCTCATTTTACAAGATCCTGCCATTTTACGATTTTATTTTCAACTTTGAACCTTACAGTAGGTTTCCTTCACTCTTCCTTGAACTGCTTTATTTGTTCATCTGTATAATCTATCTGTCTATATACAAAAGCCTTTTTTTGATCATAGGAAGACTTTCTCATATCTTCAAGTTCTTCTGCTGTTTCCCAAGCATAATATGCAGTTCATTGTTTTAACAATAGATCAATATATTTGGCATATATATCCAGTCTCGCCATCTGATGAAACGGTCATGTTCAGTCATCTTTACCAGGTCAGGCATCATAATCCATTCATAACCATTCCAAAGAATCTATAATATTTTTTTCATAGACTTTGGTAGATCTTTCGGTATCAGTATCTTCTATTCTTAATATAAATTTTCAACCAGTTTGCTTGGCAAAAAGCCAATTATAAAAACTTGTTCTTGCTCATCATATATGAAAATTTCAGGTAGGAGAAGGAGGAAATCTTGTTATTATCATTTTCTTTTTTTATTTATAAAACATTCTCTATTTATAATTAATATTTAACTTTTTTCAATCGAAAATTTATGGAATTAGCAAAAATACAAAATATATCATTGCATTTTTGATAAAAATTTTTACAATATCTGCATAGAATATTTTATACAAAAAATCTAAATGGAAGAAATAAACCAAATATTATCTTGAGATATAAATACATGAATACAACAAACCATATCTCAAGACATCTCTAAAGAATCTTGAACATGATGAATGTTAAACTGACTGACTACTCGATCCCTGCTTATAGGTATATTGGTAAGCGTTTTTTGATTTGCATATTTTCATTACGGAAAGACCAATGGGAAAATAGTCGCACTCTCCTGCGGAATAATAATGATGATATATCCATATTTTGTATACAACACATTATATCTAATAGTCATTTTTATTATTTTGGGGATAATACCTTTTTTGATAAAAGAATAAAAGATTGAAATGTAAAAAAATAATATATAAATAAAGTATGAAAAAATATTTAACTGCAAATAATATAGACAAAATCATTTATTTCATTTCATATTCAATTATCTGATGAGCTTTTATTATTTTTCTGGTAATATTGAATATTATCAATTTAAATTTTCAATATATTTTATTATTTGTCTAACAATCTTTGATATAGGGAAAACACTATTTACAAAAACATATCTGCCCTTTAAAAAGATATTGACTTTTTTAATTAAAACGCTATATATTAAAAAATATTTATTTTTTTAATAATAGAAAAATGAGTCAAACAGAAAAATTATGTTTAGGAAAGGGGATTACCGTAACAGGGAATAATGTAAAAAAAACTCTGGGGCAAGAGTGAGAAAGAATGATAATGAAAGCTAGAGATGAAACAGTAAAACTTTTGAAGGACGAAGGGTATACAGTAGAATCTTTAGTTATAGGTTTTACAACTAAAGATAGAGGTAATGAGGGTGAGCCTGCTACCAGTTTAAAGCTGGAATGTAGAAGATGACTAAGATATACAGAATGAGATCAGGATATTATGAAAATATTAAGATGACTAATAGATCAGATAAATGATCTAATATTAAGAGACTGAAAAGAATTAGACGATATGGAGGTAGAACTTGAAACGGGCACTATAAACGAGAAAATTTGAGAGATGATAGAATTTTTTGAATCAGGTGATTTTGAGACTATCTATGATCTTATAAGAGAAAAAGAACCAGATAGAAATATACCCCATCAAGAGGATCTAATAAAAATCATAGTCTCAAGTCTCAAAAAAATCCACGAAAATCCACAAGCTTTTGTAGCTGAAGATTTTATACTTAGCGGAGCTAAAGAGAGATGGAAAAATATACCAATCAACCCACAGAAAATACTAAAATTACTCCAAGGTATGTTAAGTCAATTTGAGGGTATAAAAGATAAATTTGATGATGAATGATCAAGTCCTAATTTAGGTTTGCCTTCATTGCACGATACATTAATTAAGTGAAGATTTTTCCCTGACATTTCAGGTGGTTTGGGAATAGCTTCATTAGATAATTTCTTGTATTACACTGCTCATGTATCAATAAAATGTGCCATATTGTGTGATAGAGAGATATCTCTGGCAAATAAGAATGCAATGGCTAGAATTATAGACTTGGTATGACGTACTAGTAGTTTACCAGAAATATTAGAAAATGAAAATGAAGCTAAAATATACGGGATTTTAATTAAAAAAATAGAAGAAGATGTTGTTGAATTTAAGAAATTTTTTGGAGATAAATATTCAGAAATATTAATCGGTGCAAGAAATATGGCTGATGAAGGCGTGAGCGAAGAAGATATGGCACAGCACAAAGAAAACATGATCAATAATGAACTTTCTAGAATTCTAGATATGGATGAAACTAATCTTCTTGATTTTATAGAATCAAGAATAAAAAAGGATGATCAAAGATGAGAATTTTTATTAAACCTATTTAGATTAAAATGAAAAATTGTAGAATCAAATGATATGAAAGTGGTAAATACTGGTAAAGTAGTGAGATATATCTTATGAGCCTTGGGAAAAAGATAATAATAAATCCATTTTTCTAAATTAAAAAGTTATCTAAAAAAATAGATAGCTTTTTTCTTTAAAAATTATTTATCGAAAATTTTCTGATAGAGAACGATATAACTCCAAAAGCAAAATATATTACGATCTTAAGTCATTTTGTATTGATAAATATAAAAAATGAAATTATAAATAAAATAACAGAGTCTCTAAAATAGACAATTTTTTATAATTTGCAAAAATATACAAAATAAATATATAGGATATATTTAAAATATTAGTTGATAAAAGATGAAAGAAAAAAAGATAAAAAAAACTTGGAAAAACAAGAAAATATACTTGTGCATATTTTGAATTATTCTGGCTATATATATAAGTATTATCTTGCTTGGGAGACAGATAGAAACATCTTTTAGCTTTCCTTTTACTGTTTATCAAAAAGTTACCCGGACAGAGCCTTTTTCGATTACTGACAGTA
>CALFEN010000218.1 GCA_937950065.1 uncultured bacterium
ACAGTCCGCACAGATAGTTCTTGAAGATGTCACGACACACAATCTCAAAAATGTAGATATCACTTTACCCAAAAATAAAATAATTACCATTACTTGAGTTTCAGGGTCTGGCAAGTCATCTCTTGCATTTGATACCATTTACAAAGAATGACAGTTTAGATATATAGAATCTTTGTCTAGTTATTTGAGACAATTTTTTAATCTGTGAGACAGACCTGATATAGAATACAGCTACGGACTTTCACCTGCTATTGCTATTGAGCAAAACAAAAGATGATGAAATATGAGAAGCACGGTTTGAACTCTTACTGAAATAGATGATTATTTAAGGCTGCTTTTTGCCAAAGCTGGAGACCTTTTTTGTTACAAATGCGGTACACAAATCAAAACCAAAACTGTAGACCAAATTGTTTCTGACATCAGGAACAAATTTGTATGAGAAAAAATATATCTTATACAGGAATTACAAGATATATTTGAAGAAAAAGATCTTGTAAAATTTGTCAGAAAAAATAGAAAAAGAGTGGAAACAGAAAATGGTTATGTAAGATATTTGATGATTTCACAAAAAAACAATGAGGCTGTAGAATACTTTTATCTAGAAGAGCCAAATATTCCCAAAGATTTCTTCCCTATAAAACTTTATGGTATCTACGACCGTGTAACCATAGAAGATTCAAAGATAGACAGACTCAAGGAAGATATTATCAAGATTTTGGCTGAATCAAAAAAATTCGGAGTTTATTCAGCGTTAGTAGACAAACCTATGGAAGTGCTGCGATATACTGACAAAAATTTTTGTGCCAATTGTAATATTACTTACCCCGATTTTACTACACAATATTTTTCACCAAACAGACCTGAATGAGCCTGTGAAGAATGTCACGGTATATGAGAAACTTTGCAAGTGGATTTTGACAGGATCATAGAACCAGGCTCTACTTATCTCAAGGCTATACTGCCTTGGAGAGATTCTGCACTCGGTCAGTGAATACTGGAGAAACTCGCTCATAAATATAGTATGGATACCAAAACTATCTGGAATGATTTACCAAACCGGTTCCAGGACGTAGTGATAAATGGAGATAATGAACTTTACAGGATATGAATGTGAGGTAAATTTATGAGTATGTATTACAAATGAATAAAAGATATACTCACACAACAGTATCACAAATGAATATTGACTGTAGATTTCCAGTCAATGTTTGAACTAAAAGCCTGTGAAAGCTGCTGATGAGCTAAATTAAGAAAAGAAAGTTTAAACGTATTTTTAACTGTATGAAAACCTGAAAATCTAAAAGATAAGAAAATTTTAATCTTACATTGATTTGGCTCAAACCCTGAAAAAAATTTCTTTCCACGGATAAAGACTCGGCTTGAAAATTTATGAGCAAAAGTATTTATACCGCAGCTGCCAAACGCAGACAACCCAAAACTCACTGAAATACTGGAATTTTTGCAACAGTATGTAGACCAGCTTGATGAAAATAGTGTTATAATATGACATAGTATGTGATGCTCTGTAGCTATGCATCTTTTGCAAAAATCAAAAATAAAAATAGAAAAATTATTGTTAGTAGCTCCGACTTTTCAGCTTAAACCGTCGTTTGAAGAACTGGAAAAAATGTGGAATATGGACGTCAAAGACTTACAAAAAATAATAGAGAAAAAATTTGATATCAAAAAAATCAACAAAAACGTTAAAACTAAAATCTGTCTAATGTCTGAAAACGATCCATATATTGCATCTGAAAGCAAAGATTTTCTTGATAAAGAGCGAGATATTCAGATATTGCCAGATCAATGACACTTCCAGGAAAAAATAAATGACAATATATTGGATAAAATAGTAGAAAAAAATCTAGATGATATTAGAAGATACAATATTTTTGATTTGCAAAACAAACCTATTCAGGAACTAACAGACATTATATGATATTACAAAGCAAATTCTGATAAAGCAAAAGAACTTTTAAACAGGATTTTAACCCCATTACTAGACAGAGCCTGACTTATCAGATGACTTGGACTTGGTTATCTTACTCTTTACAGACAGATAGACACTCTTTCTTGATGAGAAATACAGAGACTTAGACTCGCCAAACAATTATGAAACAGACTCACCTGAATTATTTATGTGCTTGATGAACCTACTATCTGACTGGATACAGGAGAGATACAAAATACTATAAAGGCTATTAAATCACTCAAAGAAATGGGCAATACTATTATCGTGGTAGAGCACAATGATGAATTTATCAAAAACTCTGATTGGGTGGTGGAAGTATGACCAGGAGCTGGAGACTTTGGTGGTAAGATACTTTTTAACTGACCTTTTGATGAATTCTTGAAATCAAATACTCTGACATCTAAATATATGACAGGCAAGAAAAAAATACAAGTAAAATTTGATTATAAACCTAGCAACAAAATATTACAGATAAGAAAAGCTACCAAACACAATCTCAAAAATATTGATATAGATATCAAACTCGGAAGTTTTACTATTATTACTTGAGCATCTGGAGCAGGTAAAACTACTTTGATGTATCATATTTTATATAGATTTTTGGAAGAAAAAGAAAAATTTATACAAAGTTATATCAGACTTGGTCTTTTGAAAAAATGAATGTCATGGAGCGAGATAATTTCTGCACCTGTGATGAAAAAAGAAGAATATGAACATCTTGCCAACCTTGCTTTACAAGAGTTTTACAAAAATCTTGGTATAGACACCATCAAATGATACGAACATATTTCCAACGTAATCTATGTAGACCAGACAAGTATAGGCAAAACACCTAGAAGCTGCCCAGCTACTTTTATTGGAGTTTTTGATGATATCAGGAAAATCTTTGCCTGAACTTCTGACGCCAGAATGATAGGTTTTGACAACTGACATTTTAGTTTTAACTCTGGTAAATGAGCATGCCCGGAATGTAACGGTTATGGCTATAAGAAAATAGAATTACAGTTTTTACCAGACACTTATGTACCTTGTGAACTATGTAGATGAAGCAGATACAAACCTGAAATTTTAAGTATAAAATGGCATGACAAAAACATCTCTCAACTTTTGGACATGTATGTAGAAGAGGCATTTGCTCTTTTTAAAGACATAACATTTATTAGTGATAAATTACAGCTTATGTGCGATATAGGTCTTGGATATCTCAAAATGGGTCAACCTGCACATACATTGTCTGGCGGTGAATCACAAAGACTAAAACTTGTCAAGCATCTTCTCAAAAGCTATCGCTGACATAGTATATATTTCCTAGATGAACCTACAGTAGGTTTGCACCCTAGCGATATTGAGAAGCTTCTCAAAGTTTTGGGGAAATTCCTGGAAAATGGTGATACTATACTAATGATAGAGCACGACAAAAGTCTTCTAAAATTCGCTGATGAAGTTATCAGACTGGAAGACGGCAAAATAATGAAAGGGAAATAGTATTTTATATTTTTCTAAAAATAATGAAGCTTTATAGATTTAGTCCTATAAATAACGAAAAATCTTTATGGGAAGCTATAGATTATATTGCCAAAGAAAGTTTAAGATTAAGTAAAAAAATTATAAACATAACTTTTCCTATTTCTTATATTACTGTTTTTTCTCATTACGAGGAAGAATATTTAGGATTGTTAAAAATTTGAAATAATTTATGAATTTCATCAGAAACAAATAATTGAGTAAAAATTTCTTTATTTAAAGAGATTGATCTTTATAATTCTATAATAAAAAATATAAGAATAAGAAAGCCTGATCCTTATAGGACTCAAGTTTGATGCAATGATTTCAAGATTGCAGATTATTATAATTTTAAAAATAACTATCTGGGCAATAAAAATTTGAGACTAATAATCAGGGATAATTATGAAATGATTGAATTTTTTCATCCGGATTTTGATGTATTGTCTTATGTAGTTAGTATTGATTTTTCTAAATAAAATTTACTATTAACCCAATAAATTAAAAATATCTTTTCTCTCGTTGTATTTCACTATATTAATTCCAAATTTATTTTAAAAGATTTTTTCATCAATTAATATTTCTTATAACAAAAAAACAGGCTGTTGCCTGTTTTAATTTACTCATAATGTAATTATCTGACTTCCACTACTTATAGTTTGATCCAACAATTGAGCAAGGTATGTTTTAAATTTTTCTTTATCAGATTGTAACAATTGATAGTAAGATGTATAATTGGATAAGACTATTCTTTCATCTTCTGTCAGAGTATCAAATTGTTTTTGAAATTCTGTCATTCTATTGTCAGAGGCAGAACTACTAGTTGAAAAAATAATTTTTGCTGCGTCTTTTATCTTATTTTCATCTACTTGTTTTCATAAAATATCAGCGATGTCAGATATAAAATCCATACTCAAAACTCTTTCAGCAGCAACAGTTGTTACAAAATTACTATATAAACTCTGATCCTGCCAATATCTCATCAACGCAAGTCTTGCTCTAAATAAAGGAATCTGTTCTTTTGTCATCTCTCATATGCTCTGTAAAAGTTCATTATCACTCAATATAAAAGCATATTTAGCAGCCAAATTATTTGAATAAACATAATTTATATATCATCTAGAGTTCATATCAGCTAGCATAAGCAAAGCTCCATAATCCTCTACCTTACCAGTCACACTATTTAATTTTGCAAAAAATCTATCAAATAAAGACATATTTCCTCATCACATTACTACAGTTCAAATATTAGGATCTATAGTAATATATTTTATTCCTTTATCTTTGAGCCTAAGATAGCTTGCACAAGGATCGTTGTCCGAAAAGTTTTCTACAAGCCATGTAAGGAACTGATCATATCTTATATTAGTCTGATCTTTTATAAAATATGTAATATATGTTCAAGCTATAAACATTCATTCTCAATGTTTCCTAGCATTAGCAACCTCAAGTGTCTTTCTGTAATGACCAAACTGTAGATTGAATACATCTTGATAAGAATATCAATATTTATCCACATAATCAGTAGTAAACCCTCCATTTGAAACAGTAGTACTTCCGGATTTCCCATTACCTTCTCTGTAATAAGTAAAAGCACCTCATGATCATTGAGAAGTAATTCTCAAGAAATTAAGTCCTATCTGATAAAAGCATGTCCCAAGAAACAATACTATAAAACTATAAAAAAGTACTTTATCAATATCAATGTCTTCTATATTATTTTGTTTCAAATTCTTTGATTTTCTAGAATCGTCGTATTCCTGTCTTTTTTCCTTGTCCAACAATATGTCTTTAGCTTCATTTATGTCTTTCAGCATATTTTTTTCTGACAATGTATCTCCATTGTATTTTATAGAGAGCCTAGAAATAGCCTTTTTAATTTCTACATCAGTGGCTTTTTCGTTCAGTCAAAGTATTGCATAATAATTCTTTTTGAATTTAGAATTATTACCCAAGTTTGTATTTGTATAAAGATAATATAAGAATACAACTAATGATATAATATTCCATATCACAAGACCCATACCATACCAAAGTATTCATCATCATATATAAAACCATACTATCCATGCAAACATAGTAAGCCCTGAAAACGCCATCAAAATTTTGTTTAATCTACAGAAGGAGTACAATAAACCAAATACATTTAGTATAAATACTATAAGCCATATAAACCCGATATCTGTATAATAACTACTACTATTTTGCAATGACCAGTTAAAAGTTATGTTAAATATAGTAAGATATTTATAAGGGATATTAATCAATTTTCATACTATAACTTTTCACTGTGGCAGTGTATCATCTGTAATGGTCTTACAATCACTGTCATAACCTGTAGTTCAGGAACCTATAGTACAAAGCTTATGAACAGAAATACTGTTATCCTCCATATAACTATTTAAACTATCCATATCTTCTCATACTATAGATTTCACATTTTCATCTACTTTGGTATCTACATTATTATTTATACCGGAGAGAATATTACTTATGAGTTGATATGGTTGTCAATCTTTTTTAAGCTGTGGCTGTATATTTTTTAAAGTCTTGAAATCATAATTTATAATAGCAGCCATATTTTTGCAAAGTATCAAGCCATCTTTATCCAGACCAAAACACTTGTTATACCCAGGGAAAAACATAGACCACCAAGGATTATCAAAATTTCTCTGCCCAAATCAAATATATCTACCAACATCTTCTGAATAACTTGTATCTTCCATTTTTTTGAGTGAAGTGTAGAGTTGTGTACTATCACTCAACCCTAGAGAAGACAAACTACAAACAGAGTTTGTCGATGCAACTTGCTGCAATCAGGTAGTAACTGTCTGGACTCATGTTGTAGCCGCTGGAATTGTAGAAGATTGATTTTCTCAAGTAGAAGATAAAGCTCCAGTAGCTTCATCAGCGTAAACTTTGGAATTAAGGAGTTTAGCTTTATCCTGATTATCTTTGAGTTGTGTATTTGAATTTTGTGATAATATCAATGATTTTACAAAATTTGCAGGAGAAAAATCTTTTGATATTTTCATTTGATAAACAAAAGTATAAGGTCATTTGAATATAAGAAGAGTCACAAAAATACTAACTCACCATATCAAAATATATTTAACATATTCTATTTTTTTCTTCAAAAAAGATCTAACTGAATCCAACCCAAAACACAATGCTCAAAACACAAATGCAACAAAACCGTCGTTTGGAGCTACGTAATCTGATATTCATCTAAACTTGATAGCAGCAAGTCATCAGACTACCAATAAAAATATCCCAAGTGCACCTATTCATCATATCCATATCCAAAACAAAAATATTCAAAAATTAAGTGCATCTATAAAACCTGTGGACTTTGACATTATAGCAATAGCAAACAAAAATCCTGAAAGAATAATGTAATATATATATTCCTTTGAAACAGAATTTTCTTTTTTTATTTGTTCATCATCTGAATATATTTTTTTGAGAAAAACAAATCATGAATATATAGCAAGTATCACCAATGAAAGTACTCAAAGATCAGTTTTGTTATCTACAAAAACAAGGAAAGCACCCATTCAGCTTGTAAGCCATAATAGTAGTAAAAATCGCCCTATATAATAAAAAACATTTTTTACATTTTCATCATCAGTATAGTTTTCAGTACTTCTATTTATCTTCTTTGATAAAACAGAAAGCAAATCAACTACCTCTCTAAAAAGTGCTAACCCAAACAAAAGTACAAATATTCAACTCAAGAAATTCAATTCTATAGCAATATTATCCGGAGACATTCCAAGGAAATTATTAAATGGAGAAAATAAACTAAACCAGTAAGATATATAAGAATACCAAAGACCAAGTCAAGCATTTACAGAAGTTCCTGACCGATCAAACCCATGTGCATATGCCCAAACTTTTGGATAATACATATAAGCATGATTTGCGTCCCATGCTGTAGGATAAGGGATAAACGATAGGTTAAATCCATAAAAGAAATACATCATACTAAATACCAAAAGTATTATACCAATATATTTTACCCAATTTTTTGCATCATATGATAACGAAAAGCTATCAAAAGAAGAACAGATTATTTGAGAAAAATCCTTTAATTTCTTTCTTTCAAGATATATAAAATATCAAAATCAAGCAAAAATAAACCAAGATAAAATAGGATAAAATATAGAACACGCTATCAATATATATGTTAAAAGCAAAAACACACTTATTCATATCCCAAAGTTCATAAATATATCAAATATAGTATTATCTTTAGCATTATTCCATATTCTTTGTTTTACAAAAGAACCTACTGACAAAAGTCCTGCCATAAAAAAAGTCATCATAGCAAAAATAAATGTAGTATTTATAATGGTTGTTATAAACCCGGCTCCAACTATGGATTCTTTTACTCATATATATGTCAATGAATAAAGCACCAATCAAACAAGTATATTTAATAATAAAATAAAAATCTTTTTTGTTTTGGCAAATATCATATATAATACAGGGATCAAAGAAAAGATAAGTGCAGCAAAAATAAGTTTTCGATTATCTCGATTCTTTGCAAATTCTGTATAGTAAGATATTGCATCTGAAGACCCATTTGTATGATGATTTACCAGATAACTAGGTATAATCTCTGCCAATCCAAATATACAGAGAAAAACTATCACGATTATCAAAAATATTCTTTTTGTCATTTTTTATAATTACTTATTTAAAGATGGAGATTATCCATTTATATATTATATATTTCAAATCAGATATAACTTTTTTTAAACAAAAAACTTACAAAAAAATTTTAACTTATCTTTTCTTACTTTGCAGCACGCTCATCATAGAAAAAACACGCTGTTTGCGTGTTATTTTTTTGCAGTGTCTTTATTTTCATAAAAGTATAATAATAAATCCCTATTTAAAGGCACGATAACAAAGAAGGTCAAAGCTATATTTATCAGCATCATAGTACCAAAACCTTTAAACATATTTGTTCCTATAAGTACCAACAACAATCATATAAAAGCAATAGTCAAGTTTCAGTCTCTAATAGCCAATCGTGATCTGTCTACTCATTCTGTTATAGATGTTCTAAGATTTTTTCATTCTTTCAATTCTTCTCTCATCCTTTCAAAAATCAGCACATTAGCATCTACTCACATTCATATATTCAGCAATATTGCAGCCAAACCACTAAGCGATAATGAATATCCTATAAGCTTAACTATAGCAAATAATATAGTCAAAAATATTGTAAGAGAAAATATTGCTATAAATCACTTTTTAGGTCAATACATGATAGCCATCATAGCAAAGATCAAGACAAATCATATCAAACCTGCCCACATAGCTCATCTAAGAGCATATTCTCACAAAGTTGCAGAAACTTTATCTTCATGTGCAAGTATTAATTTAGCAGGCAATGCTCATTCATTAAGATCATCAGCAAGTTTTTTTGCTTCATCCGATTTAAAATTTCAGCTTATTTGAGCTGATCATCCACAAATTTTTTCATCTATTCTTGGAGCTGTTTTCAATTCTCACCCTACAAAAATTGCCATTTGTTTTCATACATAGGCTTCTGTAAGATCACAGAATATCTGTTTTCAGTTATCGTCAAATGTTATACTAACAACTATATTAGCAGCTTTTCATTGATCCACATTTGCATATCTAAAATATTCTCCGTTTAATATAGCTCAAGTTTTTGGATCTCTTGCTGTCACCCAAGTTGGAGTATCTTTTATAAAAATATTTTCTATATCGTAAAGTATGTCTGTTTTTAATTCCTTTTCCAGTGATGCAAAATCATCTTTTGTAGCAATATTACTTACTACTACAGTTTTGTCTAGTACATCTGAAGCAGATTTAGAATCCCTTATTTTTACTATATAATACGCATTTGTCTCTTCAAAAGATTTTACAACTTCTCCACTTGCTATATCAAATCAAGTAATTTGTGAAGTTAATGTACTCTTTGATGTCCAACCGCTATACTCTTGAGTAGCACCGGATATATCTACTGCAGTATTATTTTGAAGTGCAGTTTTTATTTTCTCAACATCTGCTTGTGCTCCAGAATTCAAAGCTGTAATCTCTTCAGGTTTTTTACCAAGGACATCAGGTTTTACATAAGAATAAATTAATATATCATAAGCTTCCTCTCATGTAAACAATTCTCCGTAATTATAAATCATCTGTTTGTTTGCTTCATCGTATACTACCTGTTGAGGTTTAATCTGAACCTGCTTTTTTTCATATACATCTTTATAGTCTATTTTTTTATCTCTCAAAGTGCTATATATTTTAGCTGATGGAATTTCTTCCAAAGTTTTTATTGTTTTACCATTGTATTTTACAATAGTCCATCATTTTAAAGTCTGTTGTTTTAGATTATTACCGTCCTGCACAAGTTGACTCATATATTCTCATTCCAATACTCATGAATACACAGATCAAGTTGCTGTTTTTTCTATTTCTGCGATATTACTGGCATAAATAGCAGGCAAATCAGAAACTGCATTTCAAGTAAAATGAGTGTAATATATATCATCAGAAGTTTTTCAAGTTCCTATCTCTGCAAAAAGATTTGGCGTAGTCAAAACTTCTTTAAGTAAAAGTTCTGCTTTTTCTTTTCTCTGTGCAAGAAGCTGTGTATCTTCTCATGTAATTTCAGCAGGGACTTTGAATTCTAGCTCTACTGTTTTTCATATAACTTGTTTTGCTTGCTCTATATCACTCAAGCCTCCGATTTCTATTACCAAATAATCTTCGTCGTTTAGAGTTTCTACACGGGCGGTGTAATCACTCACACCAAGTTTAGAGATTCTGCCGTCTATATTTTTACTGATAATGTCCTCTACTCTATTTCTTACTTTTATAAATTCTGAGTTATTTCCCGAATAAAGTTGTTTGTATTTTGATAGATCTATCTTGTAAGTAAGTCTAACACCACCTGCTATATCAAGTCATTTTTTAAATCCGTTTAATCATTTGTAAAAAAATATTACAAATAGTGATAACAAAAAAAGTATCAAATAGATTACCAATCTTTTATGTGCTTTCATTTTTTTAAGTTTTTATTATTAATTTATAAAACAATAGTTAAATCATTTGTTGATTTATGATCCTGCAATTTTGAGATATTATTCCTTTCTCTGTCTTGCATTGTAGCATATATATCATCTTTTATATGAGAATTTTTGTAGAGGAAGTCTGTAAACTTGATTACAGGGATTTCCCACACATCGCATTCTGTCAAAGTTTTGACGTCAGCAGTGGCTGCTGAAGATTTAAAATACGACATTTCTCCAAATATATCTCCGCTATTGAGTTCTCACAAAATAATAGTTCCGGATCATTTGTTGACACTCACTTCCATTTTTCCGCTTCTAATCAAATATATATTATTAGGCTTTGATCATTGAGCCAATATAATGGTTCCAGCCGGATATATTTCCAACTTAAAAGATTTGGACAGGTCCAAAGCTTCCTCATCAGAAATATTTTGAAAAAGATCTATAGTTTTTATCATCTTTATCAAAATCTCTTCTAATTTCATATTATTATATTAAAGTATAAAAACTTTATTTTTTGGACAAAAAGTCTGCCACAAACTTGAATGGCAATGAAGCAATACTTTTTATCAGGAAATATTGTTCTGTCACATCTTTGACTATTTCATCTATCTTTCACATTGTCTTGGACATTCTCACCAACACAAAGATCGCCATAACCAAAAATATTGACAACAAAATCACACATATTGCACCAAACACAATAAGTATGTTTAAGCATATTTGTATAAAATCCATTTTTTTATTCAGGATATAAAATATTATACAAAGATATATATTTTGCATCTTTTTTCAAGATTATTTTTTATATTTATTTGTAGAAAATAAGTGTAAGAAAATCTATTTGAAATTTCTATTGTTTTGTATATAATATCTAGAAATATTTTTATCCATATAAATTTCTACTAAATGGACTCACAAGAAAAACAATTTCACCAAGAGATAGAGAAACTAGAGAAAGAGATTGAAAACAATCCTGACGATAAAAAACTAAAAAAAGAACTTGCTATCAAATATTTTAATTTTTGATATCACTTATATGATATTTGAAAATATGATGACGCTATCACTAATTATGAAAAAGCCCTAGAACTATTCAATACACTACCTCAAGACAATGATAATATTAAAAACTCTATGGCTATGACTCATATGAATTTAGGGAATGCTTTAAGTCAATCTTGAAAATATGATGACGCTATCACTAATTATGAAAAAGCCCTGGAACTATTCAATACACTACCTCAAAGTGATAATATTAAAAACTCTATGGCTTTAACGTTTATGAATTTAGGGGTTGCGTTAGATAATATTTGAAAATATGATGACGCTATCTATAACCATAAAAAAGCTCTGGAGATATTCAATACTCTACCTCAAAGTGATAATATTAGAGATTCTATGGCTTTAACGTTTATGAATTTAGGCAATACTTTAGATAGTCAGGGAAAATATGATGACTCTATCTATAACCATAAAAAAGCACTGGAGATATTCAATACTCTACCTCAAAGTGATAATACTAGAGATTCTATGGCTTTAACGTTTATGAATTTAGGCAATGCTTTAGATAGTCAGGGAAAATATGATGACTCTATCTATAACTACAAAAAAGCACTAGAGATATTCAATACACTACCTCAAAGTGATAATATAAAAAAATCCATTGCTAAAATATATATGAATTTAGGGGTTGCTTTAGATAATCAGGGAAAATATGATGACGCTATCTCTAACTACGAAAAAACTCTAGGTATATATGATACACTACCTCAAGACAATGATAATATTAAAAATTCTATCGCTTTAACGTTTATGAATTTAGGGAATACTTTGCAAAGTCTATGAAAATATGATGACGCTATCTCTAACTACGAAAAAGCTCTGGAGATATTCAATACATTAAGTCAAAATAATGATATTAGAGATTCTATTACTAAAATATTAAATAACCGATGATATGCACTGGAGAATTTATGAAAATATGATAACGCTATAGATTATTACAAAAAAGCTAAAGATACATTAAATGAGATTTCAACCAAGACTGAATTAATAAAAAATCGTTTGGAGGAATTAGACAAAAAAATTGAAAGAGCTAAAAAGGCTAAAGAACTCACAAAAGAAAACATAGAAAAAAACACTAAAATTCAGGAATTAAACCAAGAAAAACAAAAGTTAGACAAAGAAATCAACACAAAAAATGAAGAATTAGCAAAGAAAGACAAAGAAATTAACACAAAAAATGAAGAAGTAAAGAATAAAAACAAAGAAATTAGTATAAAAAATGAAGAATTAGCAAAAATTAGAAGTAATATTTATTTGGATTATTTTTTATCCAAGTCTTGTATAGATATCTTGTGATACGACGAAGACAGATTTTACAAAGAAGCAGATAAGCATATAAATCAGAACAAATCCGATGACAAAAACTCTAAAGAAGATTGCAATCCTACCCATCAAGAAAGAGAAATAAAATGGTATAACCCTGCTTCCCGATTTTATTCTAACAAAATAAACCTTAAAGAAGATTGCAATCCTACCTATCAAAAAAGGAAAATAAAATGGTATAGCCCTGCTTTTCGATTAAGGATTATTTTCGCACATTTTTATACTAACAAAATAAATAAAATACTTCCTGCTATCCGCGTTTCGTATATATGACAGTGGAAAGATTCTCTCAGGGAGGACGCAGCTTTACTCAGAGAATTAAAAAACGAAGATGCATTCGATTCAGTAAAATTCGAAAAGATATCAAACTACATAAACAATAAAAATATACACCGGGGAAATCTGGTTGAAAATTTTGACAGGATCTTGACTGAAGAACAAAAGAGAAACCAAAAACACCAAATGGCAAATAGTTTATTGCTATTTTTTGGACTGGAAACTATTGGTTTATTTATTCTAGTAGCATTCAACAATTCATATATTGAGTGGAAACGATTTACCCTAAAATTTTTTATCATCAACGATACCACACTAAATATCCTAATAGGAGCTACGATAGCGCAGGTAGCATGGATGTTAAAAGTTATCGTCACCAATCTTTACCCAAACGGCGAGACTGCACCCAAAAACGATAAGCAGGCACCCAGCGTTGAGAAAGAAAAGACAAATTAATTTTTCAAACTTTTTATATTACTTCAAGCATATAGACATTTCAACAATCTATATATTCTCTGTTTGCCCTTACGATTAAATGTCGGAAAATATTCTTTTATACTCTGAAAATCAAAAGGACAATTCAAGCGAACAACATATTTCTTCAATATATTTTTCCCTTTATTATTTTCAAATACATAAATACAAAAACTTATCAAAATTCAAAGTCTCAAGAGTTCATCAGTATAGATTTCTTTCTCCTGTATGCTAAACTTTTTATTTAAATCTGCAGATGTTATATCAAACTTTCTTTTCTCTCAACGAAACTCATACCCAAAATAAAAACCATTACCATGTCCAAAAAAAACTTTACCATCAGATTGTAAGACTCAAGTTTTTCTAGCGTCAAACCCAAATTTCACCAAGATATCTCTTATTTTCAATAAAAATTCGTCTCCTGACATATCCAAAGCAGGCGACTTTGACGGTACAATCATCAGATCTGCAACTCATACCTCTCCCAACAATCTCTCTTTTATTCTGCTTTTAATATCTGCTATTCTTTGAGATAAAGTTTGAGATCAATGGTTTGATCATCTCGGTAATACCAACATGTCATTACAGACCCCGTGAATCCTACATCTCAAAATATCCATATATCTTTTTAATTCTGGCTCTATATGGAGACTATAGCGAGATTGAGGCGAAGGGAATTCGATAAGCGATCAATCTCTTGCAACTACCGCTACTGCAGGACAATCTTCGTCTTC
>CALFEN010000219.1 GCA_937950065.1 uncultured bacterium
CTGTATTTGTTCTTGAGTTGCTTTTTCTGGTACGCCAAAAACATTGTCTACTACTTTATCAAAAATCCCTTTCTTTTTTTCTTCTATAGATCAAGTATATTGAAATTTAGGGTATCATCAATTTTTTACAAAAGTGGTATAATCGCTATCATAAATTACATTTTTTGTCTTTTGTATCATACATTATTTTTATTTTTATAAAAATATTAAAAATAATTATAATTATTTTTCCAAAAAAATCAAAGAAATTATTATATAAAAGTAAAAAAAGATAATAGAAACACTTATGTCAAAAAAAACATTAATTATGACACATTATAAAATAATGTAAATTTTATATAAATATCGGTAAAGATTTTTACTATAAAATTAAATTATCAATAAAAATATTCAAAAAGCAAGTCAATTTGTCTCGAAGTTTAAAATAACTTGATTTTTTTATAAAAATTGATTATAATATAGATATGAAAAAATTTTAATAAAAATTAAAAACAAATGTTGAGTACCAAAAAGAAGGTTTTTATACGAGCTTTTTTAGTGATATATTGCTTGAGTTTTTTATTACAACAGGTTTTTTATTTTCCTAGTTGGTGAGTTAACGCTGAAGAAACTATTTCAAATACAAATATAATAGCTATTTTTGTAGATTCAAAGTTAAATGACTGAAATATAAAATGGTACGCCTCAAAATATATACAAAGTAGAATGTATGATACACAGGCTCTTGTTTTTCCTATAAATAAGGATAGTTTTAAGTCATATGATATATACAAAATACTTCAAAACCTATATATGGAAGGAGAAAAAGAATGAACTTCTAGACTTGTATGAACTATACTTGTATGAGATCTGCCTTTACCTGTAGTAAAAAATTGATGATATGTATTCCCTTCGGTATATCCCTATGTTGATCTAAAAAATCCTAAGTATCCTTATAATAAATCAACTTGATATTTTGAGACAAGTGAAGATAATAATTGACAAGCAGAAATTTGGCATTGAATAATTAATTTTGGTGATGACACACAAAAATATGAGAACTATTTTCATAAGCTCAAAGATTTTAGTGAAAAGCCAGAAGATTTTACCAATGATAAATTTTGGTACGAAGATTTTATTAGTCTCAAAAAATATTATAATTCAGATAATCTCAAATATTATATAAATAATTTTTTATTTTTTGAAGATATAGCATATCATAGATATACACAACTTATATATGAAATATTTGACGCAGATTTCAAAAATCTTTTGTATGATAGTTCTCATGATTATTCATCAGATATTAGTGCTCTAAAAGCAGAAAATGATGAAGAGATGTCTGGCGCTGATAGTGAATTTGATTCCTTAAAAGAAATTTCAAATGAATATTTCAGTAAGGCATCTACTTTTGCCGCTCAATATATGAATATGAGCACAACATGAACAAGTAATTATTATACACAGATTCCTACTCTCACGTTGTCTACCATCCTTGAATGATATCTCAAAACTTATAATAATGTTTTTGGTCAACAGTATCTAAATGATATGAATAATAATTTGGCTGCATCATGAAGGCGGACAGAATGAAATTTTGAAAATCATATTCAAAAAATAATAGAAAAAGATGAACTTATAAAAAAACTTTTAAAGAATTATAATGATTTATTGGAAGAGTCAGTAGATGCAAAAATAGAAAAAGATAAATATGCTCAAGAAATTCCTGTCCCTATAAAATACGAGGAACGAGATAAGAAAAAATGTAATAAATCAAACGATAGTGGTTCAGCTGGTAGTGATGGAGGAGATGGCGGAGATTGATGAGAATGATGATGAGATGCTTATGTAAATGATACTAAAGTCGGAGCTATACAACTAAAAAATCCAAAAAAAGACAATGGAGTAAGACTTGCTTCTACTCAAAATATAAAATTAAGTGCTAATGACTCTTGAGATTGATGAGAAGGATGATGAGGTTCTTGTTATGAGGTGTTAAATGGTTCATATGAAAACTTTTATTTTGGTAAATATGCTGGAGATATAGATACTGCCAATGATTTTACTATTTACAAATGAAAATATAAAAACTATACATGATCTACACAGATTGAATCATATGATTATGATATTACAAAACTTGATGATGTGGATATAGACCCATTTAATAGATCAATATGAGCTAGTTACGGGATTAATGACAGGGAAGTTATGGCAAATAGGTGACTTAATTATAAAAATGCAACAGGTGATGCCGCGTTATACGTAGCTACTAGATGTTCCAATAGCGAAACTAATGAACTTTGGTCTTATAGATGGCGGGGTGGTGGTTCTCCATTGAATATGGATACAAGTAATTTTTCAAACTGATTAAAATTAAAGGCATTTTATTATAATTGAGCATGGAATCCTTCTACCAATAAAGCTATATGATGACGGGTTTATGATATGGGAGGTACAGAATTAAAATCTGAAGATAATCAATATACCCAAACATACAAATGATACTATAAGTATGGAGCTATGATAAAGGTAAAAAAAGGAGAAGATAATTCCGATGAGTGTTCTTCTTCTGAATCAAATATGGATTATTGCGGTAGTATATTAAAAGATACTATATGAATGGATGAGGTGGATTACGCTGTAGCCAAGAAAAAATGATGAAATGAAGATGTTGATGGAAAATATATTACAATAGACATAGATTGTGATGGATGAGATGGGGATTGCTGCGAATGATGAAAACATAAAAAATATTATTATAAACTTATAGATAGTAGAGTAAAAAACGCTTACCCATATCCTGAAAATATTTCTGGTATGAATATTTGAACTATGGAAAGACCTGTAGATTCATCTAGATTTATTACTTTCAAATGATTAAATAGAGACTTGGTAAAATTTGTCTATCCAAATGTATTTGACGTGGAAGTTTTCAAAAAAGACGGGGATAAACTTATTTTGAAGTCAGTAGATGAAATAAAAGATTCTATAAAGGACTATCTAAAAAAGAAATCACAACAATATAATTCATATTGAGCAAATTTTGATGATAACTTTTTTGTTGATATGTTGGATGATGAAAATATTACAAGACTTGCAAATGGTTTGTATTATCTAAATGTTCCTTTACAAAAAAGGAATTCAGCGAGTTACAATGTTCTTGATGATTTGACTTCTATTGAAGAAGATTTTAATATAAATTCAAAGATAAAACTTGTATTGAGTCAGTATCTCAAGACCACAAGTTCAAAAGATCAGCTTATCAATCCTTTTTATAATGATAAGGCGTACGAAGCAGGTTTTATAAATTCAAATGGATTTGATGTATTATCCTCACAAACATTGCCAGATATTATTCAGCAGATTCAAAGTGCAAAAAATAATTCTTCATCTTTAAAAAATCTCACAAACTGAAATTCTTATTCTACCACAGATGACATGATGTCCAGTTTGGAGCAGATAATGAATAGTATAGAAGATAAAAAAGCGGAAGAAGAATGCGATCAAAATTCTGATGGATCAGTTGATTTTTATCAGTGGCCGTCATCTATGTCCTGTCGGTTATCGCAGACTTTTACCAATTCTGCTAGTAGCAGTACCACTACTACTACAAGTTATACTACGACAAAAGATATGCGGTCAGATATTCTTTCACGAGCCAATTCCAGTGATGAAAGTAATAGTGTGACAGATACTAGTGTAACAAATTCTAGCAGCACTACTTCTTCCAAAACTTATACTTATGATACAGCATTTAGATTGGATTATTCTACTTTTGCTACCAAATATGGAGAACAGTATCGAGATGATTATATAAAAAATCGGTATAATTATTTAAACGCAGATACTAAAGAAAATGCTAAATTACAAGAAGCCTTTTCAGACTCCGAAAAAGCTGTTTACAATACTATAGCTCAAAATATAAATATAAAATTAACTCCTCAATCTTCTATAGATCTTGATAATTATGATGATAATAGTCAATACTATATAGATATATCTTCTACCAAAGATTTGTGAAGTATGGATATAGATGCTGCAGCTATATGAGATAATTGCATACTTTTGGAGTGAAAAGATGTTTGTAAACAAAATTATAGCATCAAAGTAAATCCTTATATAAATGAGTCTCTATTTAGGGTGAAATTAAATGGTAAAAAATCATGAAATACTTTATTGCAATTTAAATTTTGTAAAGATTGAACCAACGTTTGTTACTATAAAGATTATAGTTTGAGTATTGTTTCTGGTAAAGTAAAAAAAATAGAAATAGATACAGATACAAATAATATGGTTAAATGATGAGAAATCCCTTTTAAAATAAAAGCTTTAGATGAAAATTCTAATGAAATATGACAGCTTTATCAAACCTATAAAGTAAGTGTGGATTACTGAACTATCAGAATTAAAGACACTAAAGTAAAAGAATATGAATTTAATAGATTTTCCGATGCTTATTTTGTTTATGATTCTTCTGATTTGGGTAATGATGGAGATAGTATGAATATTACTATCAAGGTAGAACCTACAGATGATTATAAAGCTATGGACAATACTTTACCTACAGCTACCAAGACAGTAACATTGGTTAGAGCTACAGCTAAATTAAAATCTGATAAAGATGAAATTAGTAAAATTACATATCAACTTCCAGATGATCTTGAAACTATTTATGATATAGATAAGTATGGTAAAGCTCAATTAAAAGAAGATAGTATATTAAAATATACTTTAAAACTTGATAGTGTTCACTGAACTCCATTAAGCTCTCTTGTTAGTATTAGCACCAAAAATTGATTTATGATTCCTGGTCTTGTTAAGCAAAAGGATCTTACCATCAAAAAAAGTTCAAAAGAATATACAGATACTCAAAAATATTTTGCTGCAAAGACACAGTATATACTAAAATGAGGTAGTCTTACATTTTATTTGCATCCTAGTATGTCTGCTGGTGATGATGAACTTATCATAAATGTAGATGGTTTGTGAGAGACAAGAATTCCTATAAAAGTATTGCCTGCGTCTGCGGTAGGAGTGGTTGTGGATACTCCAAAGACAGCCATTAATGTTTGAGAAGATATGGATGTAGTAATTAGAGCTAGTGATGTTCGATGAAATACAGTTGATAATAAAACTAATGAAATATTTGTGTGAGTTACTGGTAAAGCATCTTTTGAGTGATCAATAAACAAGAAAGTAAACACTCAAAATGGTAAAGTTACTATAAAAGTTAGATGAGAAGATCCAGGAGGAGATGTTTATGTCTATGGATATCTTACAAGTAAAGCAATAGACGAACAGATCCCTGATTATCAAAAGATTACTATAAAAAATATGCTTTGGCCTACTACAAATTTAAATATAGTATATCTTTCACTTTTTGGAAATGACTGGTGAAATTTGCGATGATATTTTTCATCAAACAACAAATTTTCTCCGGACTTGATGGCAAATTCAGATAAGCTTCTTGCTGTAACTACACAGCTTGTAAATACTGATGAAATGAAACAGTTTCAATATCTTATCAGATCTGATCTTTTTATAAATAATATTGAAACCATAGTTTCAAATATAAAGTTGACTGATGGTAAAATAAAAATATTATTTGGTAATACTACAAGTCCAAAATGAGATATTGTGATTTGAAATGTATCAGATTTTGATGTAACTAAAGCGGATACAATCCCTTCAAATATAGATGGTAATAAAATATATTATATCCCAGAGCCTACAGATAGTACTATAACATCAAATCTTCTAGAAAAGAAAAAGGTTGTGATAAATGGTAATACAGTGATAGATTTTGATAAATCTAGTATGGATGATCAAATAAAAATAGTTCTTTCAGAATCTACTCAAAATGGTTACAATCTTTGGGAGGTAAAATACAAAAGTAAGAAGATATGAACTATAGTTATATATAGGTCAGATGATAAATTTATTTCAGATTTTTATAATACATTTTCTCGGAACAAATGAAATTTTATGTCTATGGTGATTTTTGGAGAATGAAGTACTAATTGAAAGCAGGCAATATGAATATATGATCCTGATACAAGTATGTGAGACACTAACCAAAGTTTCAATTCTGTTCAAAATGCTACAAATACAGATCTAAATATATGATTTAGAGAAGGATTTAAAAATATGAGTGCGTTTGGAGCTGGACAAACTGTTGGTGAAGCTACATTGCCTTATAGCTCAGAATATCTTATAAATTTTTGAGATCCTATAATAAAAAGAATTTCAAAAAATGAAAATAAAGAGAATACAGATTATGATGGTTCATTATGAAAAACTGTATATACAGATTCCAATAATAATATATTAAAAACTGTTGATATAGATTTTAATAATGATGGCTACAAAGACTTGGTCGTAGCATATAGAGATTGACAAGTAAAACTTTTAAAAAATTATTGATGAAATGATCCATTTGTGGACGTATGAGATGTAATAAATGTCGCTGATGGTGTAAAAGATATCTGGTGATGAGATGTGAATGGTGATTGATTTGAAGATTTGTTTATACAGTCTTGAGATAGCAAAATCAGAGTCTATAAGAATAAAAGTTGAATCTTTGATACAGACGGTACTTTGGCATGTCTTGATATTTATGATGGAGATCAAAGTACTAAATGAGCTTATCAGATTTTTGTGGAAGACATGGATATGGACAAAAAAGCTGATATTATAACCAATGATGTGAATGGAATTACAAAAATAACATATTGAGATACTTTTCTTTCTACAAACAAATATTATTGTGATGAATCATATAAATCAAGACTGAAAACAAAAATAGTTTATGATTTTGGATTAAAAATAGAATGAGATAGAAAAGTTTATGACAAAAGTCTTATTCACCGGAAATGAATGCGGAAACCGGAAGTATCTGCAACTGATTACAATGATCCTATGAGTTTTTCATGAAATCTTTATAGTTTTACGTGAAATACTAATTATCAATCTATAGACATGACTATGAATCAGTACGCAAATTTTGTAAATCTTACTTCTATAGATCAGGCAAAATATCAATCTATGCCTTTGGAATATCTTCCATCATATGAGACAAATTACAACAAGAGTGATCTTTATTTTGGATATAGTCTTTACTCTCAACAAGAAGATCAGGTTATTGCTTACAAAAAGTATACTGATGTAAATGGTTGAAAGTTGGAAGCATGAGACAAAGTGATGATTGATGTTTATTTTCAATGAAATACTGATACAAAATTTACATATTTTGAACAGCTTGATTGACCTTGGATGCTTCTTAGGAATGATGATAATAGTATTAGTTCCTTTGATAAGGGATCTCTTTCTAGTGATGCAACTATTAATTTTAGTGATAGCAGATCGGAAGAGCGTCGTGTAGGGAAAGAGTGTAGATCTCGGTGGTC
>CALFEN010000220.1 GCA_937950065.1 uncultured bacterium
GAATGATAAACTTTAAATTCTGTCACCTTGAGCGAAGCGAAAGATCTAGTTTTGTTATAAAAATCTTTTTAATCAGTCAATAAATTAGTCAAAAGAATTTTTAATCATTGAGGCCTAAATCTGTCCTGCCAGGCAATATCTCAAGCAGGGACGTCAAGTTCGTGTCTTCCATCAAGTAAAACTTTGATGGAGCTGGTAGGCCGGCCTGGTTTAAAAGGTCTTCTAGGTTGTTTTGTTAGATAAAATTCTGTTCTTTCGTTTTGAAAGAAATATTTGTCAGGTCATAGATACAAGCATCTGCAAAACGGAAAAGAGCCGTGTACTTTATCTCATGGAATGTCTTTTACTTTGCCTAAATAATAAGCCAATCGTTCTTCATCGCTTACGTTTTCCGGTAATTCTCATCATCGTCTGCGGGCTTTGACTCAAGGTTTGTTGTCAAGTTCTTTTATTTCAAATCCTGCATCGTCAGATAATACAGGCAAATTAAATTTATCAAAATAATATGATGCTTTGATAAGTGCATTTTCTTGGATAGTATTGCCGTCCTCTGTAGGTGCAGGCACGCTGGGAAAGTCTGTAATATAGAGAAATTCTATATCCTCCAATCAATCTATGGTTTGCACTAATTCCTGAAACATCTTTTTTTTACTAGGATTTCATGTGGCTATCAATAATTTTTTCATGATATCGAGATATTTTCTAAATATCTATTTATAAAGTTTTTTTGAGAAAATACAAGAAATTTTTACTAATTTGCATTTTTTATGCTATCATCATATTCTCATAGATTTATATCGTCACTGTTTTTGCTTATTTCGTATGTATCAAGATCCTCATCTGTAGCTGTAATTTCTTCAAGATTTCCATCTGGAGATTTGTTCATGATATTTGTTTGTTGCTCTTGATTTTCAGTTTCATTTATAACTTCTTCTTCAGTTAAATTATTTTCTATTTGGGTATTTTCAGCTTCTTGAGATATAGATTCATTTCACTCTCCTGTTTCCTCTTCCAGAATTTCCATTCATGTGAGTATGGCAAAAACTTTGTACCAGTAAGTCATAAAAAATGCTTCAATGATTCAGTTGATATAGGCAGAAAATAGTATCATAGCGATAAATATTCAATATATTATATCTTTTATAGTATCGTTTTGGTCGTAACCAAACCAGACAGTGAGGTATATTGCCAAGGCTGGTAGTCATAAAACTAAAATGATGTTTATAAAGAATCTTAAATATAATATATAACCGATAAGAACGAATTTAAACGTTATCCCGATGTTTTCTACAGCTAAATTTATACTGTCTCTGATAGCATCTCGGACAGATTTGTTTTGTAAAACTATAAAGAATTTTGTATAGGGTAAAAATATTGTCACTCCTACTATCACCAAAAACCGTATAATCAATATTGTAAGTATAAAAATATTCATGATTCCGTAGGAAGTAAAGTCTTCTACCCCCATGATGTAAAATCTCAAGCAAGCTATTATAAAAATAAAGAAATTAAAAAATGAAAAAAGTCAGTGATTTTCAAACATTGGGAAAAATCTCATAATTCATTTCATTAGAGAACTTTTTCATTTTTTCTTTTCATCATTTACATAAAAAATCAATGTAGCATCTGCTATAGGTGGCAATAATAAATATCATATGGCAAGTATAATTCAGATTATTATGATAGGAGCAATATAGGTTTTGATGTCTATCATCATATATTGTAGATAACTTGCAAATTGAGAAATATCTACTTCTCCTCATTCGAGTTTGGTGACAAAAGAATAGCCCCGATACATAATGATGAAAATAAAAATTAATGAATGAATAAAAGTAGTAACTGTGGCAAGTCTTATAAGCTTCGTATCTTGAGATATTTTTTCATATGCATAATGAAGTATTTTGTTTTTATCCATCTTTAGATATTGATTGTATCTTTAAATATTTTTTTAAAATCATCAGGGATATGTGATTTTACTTTTAGCGTATTTCAGGTGAACTTATCA
>CALFEN010000221.1 GCA_937950065.1 uncultured bacterium
ATAAGCTAGTGACTGGAGTTCAGACGTGTGCTCTTCCGATCTCGCCTGCTGAATTATCTTTTCTTTTTCTTCTTCCTTATCTAAACCATAATTGGCTAAAAACTTTTTTAAAGCACTATAAACTCACATAGTTACGGAAGTATCTCGACAAGCAACTTCTATTTCTCATTTTTCATCTACAAATTCCTCTATCCCTTTTTCATTTTTTAAATTTAAAAACGATAAAGTTTTTCAGACTAACCTTGATATTCTATCTTTCATTCAATTTAAAGGGCAAAAGTTTTTCTGAATTAATTTAGCAACACAATCCATTTCTTTTGTAGCTTTGATTTCTTTAATTTGATTTGTTCGAGGATCTCTATTTATTTCTACCATTTTATAAATATTATTAAATAAAAAGACCCCCTTACAGGAGGTCTTATATATAATACATAAGAAAAATTTCCTCCTATAATACTGGGGATCTAAAGTAAAAAAAGTAATAACTTAAAACTTTTTTCATCTTAATTTTGCAGCAAATAAAATAATACCATAATAATATATAATTATTTTTCAAAAAAAATCAATAGAATTTTATATAATAGTTCTAAAAATACTATAGATTTAAATATTGCTACAAAAAGACTATAATTTCAAGAAATTCTTTTAATAATCCAATATCAATCTACATAAAAGAAATTCTCAAAAATCTTTATTTTTAAAAATATAATAATTATATCTTCAAAACCTGTAGATAAGTTCCAGACACCTGCACATTCAAAGAACTTCAGCTATCCTGATATACTATAGCTTTGATTACGTCCCCAGAATTAAAATTTCAAATATATGTTAAATTATTACATGCATTATTTGAAAGAAAATCATTGGAATAGCAAACAATATTATCACTTATTTGAAGTTGAGACTGCCTCATCACACCACCCGAAGAATTTGCCCACGCCACGGATAAAGCAATAATATAAAGTCATCAATTCACAATTTTTATTTCTCCAGATGATCATCTCATATTATTATCATTCGTTTGGAGATCATTAAAATTCAAAATTGTTTGAGTTCAAGTTGATATCGATTGATTAGAAAGTATATTGCCTAGACAATATTTTCTTACCTCATTATTCTCTATACTGATTTTAGCATCTATCTTCTCGGCGTTTAGACCTGCAACCTTTACAGGAGTAAATGCTTGAAGTTTTTTTGTTGTAAAATTTACTTTTGTTGTCATATTAAATATTTTTTATTGATTAAATTTTTCTATTGATTTTTTATATTTTTTGATTAAACATTTCAATATTTACTTTTAAATTTCTATCTAATGAAACAATATTTACACCAATTAAGACAAGGTTTAATTCTTTGACTTAGTTTTGGACTAACTGCTTCCGCTGTGTTTTGTGGAACTTATTTTGCTATAAAAGCTCGGTCTACCTCAAAATCTACTACCGATTCCGATACTAGTGCTATCTATTCTAGTGCAGGAGATACCCTGACCGCCGCAAAACGAAATACTCTAGTAGACAATACAAAACGGCACGAAATGGATATTAATGATACCACTACTCCTTTTAATACTAATTGTGAACGGAGACGAGATTGAGGATTTAGTATTCCTAAAGTAATACCAACTAATTTAAGTTCGACCGAATTACGGTTTAGAACATGATCAGCAACAGCACGACGGGCTGTAAAATCTTCCAATAAAAAACAAGCTCAATTATACAGTTGAACTACTCGGCAGTCAAGCTATGATAATTTAACAAAACTGCAATATCGCTGCCCTTAAATTGTATCACAACATCTTATTTCTCCTACTATTTCCCAACCCTGGGTTTATAATTATACCAAACATAAACCACACAATGTAATCATTATTTTCTATTGATTTCTTAAAATATTTTCTTAATATTTCTACATTTACTTCTTTATTTCTAACTTTTATATAATGAAAAATTTTTTACTAAAATCTGTTCTATTTAGTATTATTTTTTGTCTATGTTTGACTGCTACTTATTTCCTGATCAAAGCTCGGTCTACCTCAAAATCTACTACAGATTCTAATACTACTGCAATCTACGCTGACACAAATGATACTCTGACTGCAGCAAAACGAAATACTCTTGTTGATAAAGCTACACGACACGATATGGATATAAACAATACTACCACTGCTTTTAACACTGGTTGCGAGCGGAGATGGACATGATGACTTGCTATGATTTCACCTTCGATGATCAAAACAGATGAATTACGGCGGAAATGATCATCAGCTGATATAAGTCGGATAGTCAAGTCCTCCAATAAAAATCAGACTCAAAAACGGGATCAGAGTACAACTACACATCGGGTTAGTACCTATGAATCTATTATAAAACTCCAATATCGCTGCCCTTAAATTGTATCACAACATCTTTTATCCTGCTACTTCCCTACCATGGATTTATTTTTATACCAAACATAAACCACACAATGTAATCATTATTTTCTATTGATTTTCTATTGATTTTTTAAGAAATTTTCTTACAATTTTTCCATTTACTTCTTTATCTTTTTCAAATGAAACAATATTTACACCAATTAAGACAAGGTTTAATTCTTTGACTTAGTTTTGGACTAACTGCTTCCGCTGTGTTTTGATGAGCATATTTTGCTATAAAAGCTCGGTCCACTTCCAAATCTACTACCGATTCCGATACTAGTGCTATATATTCTAGTGCAGGAGATACTCTTACCGCTGTTAAACGAAATACTCTTGTTGATAAAGTAAATACTCCAAAAAACATTATTTCTTGCTCCGTATGATGAACAAGTTGCCCTTCTGCACATTGGACCAAAACTTTTATAGCAAGCGACTGTTGATGAATTTTACCCGATAGTAATTATTATCCTGTAATAGGGGCTGTACAATTTTGATGATGGTGGCAGATAAACGCATATATGTGAACACCAAGTGTAGAACTATGGTGTACCAACACTACTGCTGCATACTACGTAAGGATAACATATATACACAAATAATTTTTTACCCTAAATAACTCAAATCCGGGATATTTCATTGTACAGGTGAGATACTTTTATCGGTAAAATATTCCAACATCTTACCCTTTTGAAGTTCATAATCATTTAATGCATCGTTCTTTTCTGCAATTTTGCCCAAAGCATTAAATATATAAATTTTTGCTCATATAACAATAATGTAGTGGTATTCTTTTGGAATTTTTATATCCAGTCCACTACTTTCTAACGACAAATCATCAAGGTTTAATATTCATTCTATTTTTACTCAATCATTGACTGTAGCCTGCGGCGTTGGGTAGAGAAATATTCACTCCCCTGCTATCACAAAGAACGGATCCAAAACACTTTGATTTTGTTCATAGTAGGAGACATCGCCCGGTAAATTCCCAAAGTTATTTTCACGGACTTTGGTATAGTATTCATCAGTTTCATTGTATTTGACACTGATAGATACAATTTTTTTGATAGCCTGCAAACTGTTGGACAATGGGAAAAGATAATTATTCTCACCACCTATCATATCTGTCAGATAAGTCTCAAAAAAATAATTTTCATTTATATTGGCTATAGAGTTTATAAGATCCTGATAAGCCATATTTACATAATCTAGGATCTGTGAATCAGAAATGTTTTGACTACTAACGTTAGTCTGATTCCTGACTATTGAAATAATTGTTGATACATTCATTTTATTTTTTTATTTATAATATAAATTTCTTATAAATTTACTTGATTTTTTACTATTTTATATTTAAAATCTACTATTTAATTATTTAATGATTTACTTGTTATAAAAATGAAAAAATTTTTACTAAAATCTTTCTTATTTAGCATCATTCTTTGCCTATGTCTGACTACTACTTATTTCCTGATAAAATCTCGGTCTACTTCAAAATCTACTACCGACTCCGATACTAGTGCTATCTATGCTAACAGTAATGATACTCTCACCGCCGCAAAACGAAATACTCTAGTAGACAAAACTCAATGGAAAGATATGGACATTAATGACACAACTACTCAATTTAATACTAATTGTGAACGGAGATGGAAAATAGTAAGTATACGAGTTCCAATTTCTATGAATGTTAGCGAACTACGGTATAGATGAGATTCAACTTATCGGCGAGTGCTAAAATATACTAATAAAAAACAAGTTCAGCAACGAGATACCACTACAAATAATCGAGTTTCCGGATCTTATAAAACTGTACTTCAACTCCAATATCGCTGCCCTTAATGACAATGTCCCTCGTATTTTTCTCTGTCTGTAGTAAATACAAAGAACCAATGCTTCTATGATTATCAAATAAGCAGTTACCTCTGTAATTCAAATCATAAAAACAATTCATAAAGCTTCGGGGAAGTCAAATTAGAGGTTCACGCAGTCAGCTTTATCTTTATCTGCAAAAAATTCCAAGGTCAAATATCTATGTTTGGTCAAACAAATTCTTTGAAGTAGATTCATCTATCAGAAATATTGGCATAGTCAACTACAGCAACTGCACTACCCCAGTCAGTCTGTCAATTTTTCTTCAAAAAAATTTCAATTTTCTGTCATTCAACTATTTTATCAAACCCAAGTTTTATCTGTTCAATTTTTTTAGATTGAGTAAAACTTCATCAATTATAGACATGAGAAATAAGTTCCCCATTGGACATAAAACTTGATATAGTTCCTCAAATATCTATCCTATCCAAATAATAACTTGTCCCTGATTTGTAAGATACATAAAGTTTCTCTGAATCAGCTTTCAACATGCCTATCTTATCATTGCCAATAGAATAATCCAAATTAAATATTCTATCAAATCACGGACAAAAATTTCCGAAACTATATATTCACTGTTTCGAAGATATATAAATCATATCTTTGTATTTGCACATACAGTTAGTTTCTCCCGCTTCCACATTACCCGCAAACCGAAATAAAGAATCCCTAGAGATCGCTCTTTTAAGTATAGCACTAGAATACCCGCTTGTAGCGACAAACGCTCAAGTAGCCAAATTATAGTTTGTTCCCGTCAATGCGTAATCAGTACTTCCATCATTTACCACACTACGAAAATCCAAATCCTTAAAATCTACTATAGAAAGTAATTGCTCTCATCATCAGCCCAAATAATAAAGTTTTCATCAATCAGCTTCTTCGGTATATACTTTGATATTAGTTCCAAACATTGTGATTCATGTAATATTTCCTCACATGGTAAAAGCAGTGTTTAAGGTTCCTGTATCGTCTATATACATCAACTTATTCCCAGCTCATATATAGAGATAAGCATCATAGTAATTTAACATTGGATAGCAAATCGCATTTCCAAGTGCTGAATAATTTTCCTGTACAGAATTCCATGGTGTACTTACAGAGCCAGCGAGGGAAACTCTATGTAGAGATGAATTTGTCACCCAATAATAATATCCAGAAAAATAACAAGCATTATAGATGATATTGGGATACGAAGTCATAGTATATCTCAAATTACCGCTATCATAGTAGATTTTACCTGTGTCTGTAAAATAGTACGGACCAGCAAATGCATTTATTACGCCATCTGTGCCAAAAAGAGTCATATTTTGAGCGGATAGTGTAATAGCTCAAGGGTTCCTATGAAAATCTATGTTTGAAGCATAAACAAAACTATCTGACGATGAAATCAATTCGCTTTCAGATAATCATCAACTTCGTGAATTTAAAATTAAAGCTTTCATTTTTTATTTTTGTTTATATTATAAAATATTATATTTCATACAAACTGTATGTCTTGTTTTTGATTTTTAATGGAGGAAAAGAATATAAAAATTTCAACATTGATTATATATCACTATATTATCA
>CALFEN010000222.1 GCA_937950065.1 uncultured bacterium
ACGAGATAAGCTAGTGACTGGAGTTCAGACGTGTGCTCTTCCGATCTAGTTTATACATTCATGGCTCTGAAATAAGAGAAATTTGTGTTACATTAGGGTCCTCAGTAATACTTAGGAGGCTTTCTCTTCAAACTAGAGTCATTTTCATTTTATCAGACAAAGTTTTTATTGCTTCTGTTGGATTTGTAAGTTCTAAAACATCACAAATATCTTTTGCTACAAACCAAACATCTCCATCAATTATAACGGTTCTTACTTTTACATTTTTATAATCAAAAAGTGTAATACTTTTATTTTTTTCCATATATCTAAATCTTAAAAATTAAGTTATTTATTATTTTCCTCAAAATACAATTTAGCAAAATATTCTCATTTTTTCATAATAAGTTTAAAGTTTCTATATAACTTTCAGTTAGTATATTATATTGAGTTTCATGAGAAAAATGTATTTTTATAGAGTTAAGTCATAATTATTTATTATTTTTAGAAATATCAATGTCATAATCTCAAATTTTTCATTTAAACTCAATTTCTGGCAAATTAATCTTATTTTTAATAATCATAGTCTTAAACTCATTCACAAAATCCATAAAATAATCTAAAAAGGTGGTTTTTGAATTTTCATTTATTTTGTTTGATGGATTTGTATAAATATTGTTTATTGTATCAATTAAAAACTTTGTTGCCTCGTTTTGATTTTTATTTTCTAAAAGTTCAAAATATGCTGGCATTGAAAAAGCTGAAATATATTTAAAACTATATTCATCTAAAATTTTTTTAATTCTTGAGTGTTCTAATATTGCAAATCAAAATAATATTACCAAAGGAGTTATGACTCAAATATGCTGAAATACTCAAATTTCAAAATTAATACTAAAAAACTTTTTAAGAAGAGGTGATAAAAAGAAAATCAAAAACAAATTTAAGAAAATAATTGCAAAAGCTAGTCTGAAAGTTCTGTCTTCCCAAAATAATAGTTCTTTTTCTAGTTTTCAAACTTTGTCTTGAAAAGCATTACATAATCTATTTGCTGTAGAAATATTTATCTGTTGATCAATTGTTTCTTGTTGAGATTTAATTTTTTGCAAAATACTATTAATTTCATCTTTAATCGCAAGTCTTGAGCTTTTTGGAGTAAACAAATCATTAAAATAATCTTGGATTTTTTTATTATTATCAGAGCTTAATTTTTCAAAATTATCAATAGTTTTACTTTGTGCTTGAATCTTATTAAAAGTTTCTTTTCAATTTTTAAAATATCAATCTAAAATCTCAATATTTTTTTCTGCTTGTTTTTGAATTTTTTCAAGCACTTTTAAAATATCATTTGAAGAGTTCTTATTTTTTCTTATCGTGCTTAAAAAATCCTCTGATTTTTTTGATAATCATGATAAAGACTTAAATAAACTATTAATTTCTTTCTTTTTGTCTTCTATTTCTTTTTTTAAATCTAAAACAGCTTTATGAAAATCTTCTACTTTTTGTGCCTTAGTTTTTGAATTCTTTTCTAAATCCTTTAAGGTATTTTGTATTGATTTTACTTCCAGAATAGTTTTTTTCGATTCATCAATAAATTCATCAATCTCTTTTTTTGATTTTTCTAAATCATTTACATATTTAGTATTTAGAGATTTAGCTTTAGATAAATCAGTATAATCTTGATGTATTTTTACAGAAATTTCATCAAATAAAAGCTTAAACATTTCTCAATTACTCGTTAAAGGAACTAAAATATCTAAAATATTTTTAGCTTCTTTTATTTGAAGTTTCAAATCTTCAAGAATTTTTTGAGAATCCGTATTTTCCATAAATAAATCTTAAAAAATAAAATTAATACTTTTTATAAATTATAATCTGATTAATCTTGTTTTGGTTTAGGTGGTTGTGGGGAAAATCATTTTGTTACAATATCTGGAATTTCTTTAGTTTCAGTTTGTTTAGGTGGTTGTACCACAAATCAAAATTCTCTAGATAAATTGTCATTATTTTCAATTCAGTTAATTTTTTTATTATCAGACATAGTTTTGTAAATTATAAATATAAAATAAAGAAATACAATAGGTATTTATATGAAATATACTTTAAAAAATTTACCCAAAGATACAATCCAAACGCTGGGGTTATTGTTTTAAAAACGAAATGGCTACGGATTTGGGGCCAGCAAAACAATAAATATTTCTCAAGAATTAAATAACTTGTTTTATATCGTATTATGTTTTATTCACGTGTACCAGCTCTATCAAAGCACTCAAAATAAATTTTGTCATCAGTAAAAACTTGTATGACTTTATATTTTCATTTAGTCCAGACTTCACCGTCGTGCAAAAAATGTGTTGCCTCCAAGATAATAATACTGGCTTTGGGTCTGGACAGTTTACCTCCGCCTTGAGTCTGTATCAAAGGGATTTCTCCAAAAATCCGATAAAGCCTTTGTTCTCTTTTAAGAAATTCGTAAGTCTTCCCAATGCGAAGGTTGGCAGGGATGCATTCTTCCTTTTTCCTGTTTCCATTTTGGTACTCTGAAATATTTCTCAAAGCAAGATCCGGATTAAATTCTACTTGTATTCACATAAAAAATTTGTTAAAAATAAAAATTTATTTTGATTTCTTTTTACTTATTCGCAAATTCAGCTTCTCAAGAATTTTTACACATCCCAGACATAGTAAAAGACCAATTAAGATTGAAAGGAATATATAAATTCAAAAAAGAAATAATTGAATTGCTAAAGCATTTGGAGCATAAATAATATTTGATACTTTATCTAAATAGTTAAAAAGATTTACAATTTCTTTATATGAATTTTTATTCAAAAGAGAAATATATATATACACTGCATCAATAATGACTCACCAGGAAATATAATGTAAAATCCTATCAAAAAGATTATTATTGTATTTTTTTAATTGTTTTCTCAAAAAATATTTATCTCCACAAACAACCTCTACAAAAAAGTATCAAATAGCAATAATAAGCAAAAAAAACAAAAATCATCAAACACTAAGTAAAGATCAAAATTCCATCTTTAAATTTCTATTGAGAAATAAAAAAAATTTAAACCTGTGCAAAAATTACCATATAATTATGTCCGTATTTTTTGATACATTTGGGACAATATGCATAGTGAATATAATAATCTTTGGGAGTCTCTCACAGTCCTGATAAATACTGTTTCATCTGCTCTATAAACTTTGGGATATCTCTGTAAGGTCAGTCAAAAACTTTACTTATAAATTTTCAGGATAAAGTAGTATTTCCCAAATCTGGCAGCTCTTTTTCTACGGACAGATAGATTTCTGATTTGAAAGCACTAGGATCGCGGAACAACAAAAGCACTTCATCGGTGTTTTCTGACACAGCATTTGCTTTTTGAGCATTGCCAAAAAGTTTTTTTACTTTTATGCTTATCATTCCGGGTAAAGGCATATGAAAAATTGTAGGCATAGATTCCTTTACAAATTTTTTATTTTCCCAGACTTGAATTTTTTCATTCCATTTATCAGGGTTAAATTTTGGACAGCATTCATCGCTCATTATTTTTAGTTTTACAAAATAAAACTATTTTAATTCTTTCCAGCTTTTCAATATTTTAACACCTGTTTTCCTGTCAGTGATTTCTACCATATTTTCACCATTAGCCAAAGTCTTATCAGAAACTACGATCTGGTATGGATATCATACAAGGTCAGCATCTTTAAACTTGAACCCTGCACTTTCATTTCTGTCATCTATTACTACCTCTATTCCCCTACTCAAAAAATCTTTATATATTTCTTCTCAAATTTCAGTTCACTTTTCTCATATAGGTATGATTACATATTTAAATGGAGCTACAGAGTCTGGCCAAACTATTCATTTTTCGTCGTGGCAAACTTCTACGACTACTCACATAAGTCTTGTAATTCATATACCGTAGCATCACATTATCACAGGATTTAAATTGCCATCTTTATCTGTATATTTTAATTCAAAAGGCTCTGAATATTTAGTCTTCAGTTTAAAAATATTTCCAACTTCTGCAGCTTTTCTTTCTACAAGATCAGGATTTCCACATTCAGGACAAACGTTTTGTTCATCATAAATTTCTTTATTTACAGCGACTTTACATTTTTCACAAGCATAGATAATATCTTCTCCTGCATCTGTGATAGTCTGAAATTCATGGGAATATTTACTAAAAGTTCATCATGATGCGAAAGTCATATAAGTCTGCTCCCCTATTCAAAGTCTGTTGTAGACATTCCGGTAAGCTTGCTGTGCTTTGGCGTAATATTCATCTAAATCTTTTTCATCTGTATGGAAAGAGTAAAGATCTTTCATTATAAATTCTCTGCCTCTGAGAATACCAGATTTTGCTCTTTTTTCATCACGGAATTTATTTTGGAACTGATAAGGGTATCTAGGCAAATCTTTGTATGAAAATATAAAATTTTTCATCAAAGGACTAATTACTTCTTCGTGTGTAGCTCCAAGTGCATATTCTGTTTTGGTATAGTAGCTTGTAAATCTAAAAAGCACATCCAATCATTCCCATCTTCATGTTTTTTCCCAATTTGACTTTGGCTGCAAAGCTGGCATCAAAATTTCTTCACCATCTATTGCGTTCATCTCTTCCCTGATAATTTGTTCTATCTTCCTCAAAACTTTGAGTCCCATAGGCAAATATGTATATATACCAGCCATCAGAGGAGTTGCCAATCATGCTCTTTGTAATAATTGAGCGTTTATTGATTTTTCTTCTGCAGATATATTTTTAGCAGTTTTTACAAATGTTTTACTTAATCTCATTTTTTTTATTTATTATTTTTTAAAAATGCATCTATTGTTGCTTGCAAATGATTTAATTCAGGAGTCATACTTATTCTCTCCCCGACTATTTTGCCATCTTTCATTTCAAGCAAGTTATCATAATTCTCATCCTGCCAGACACTAAATCTAATTTCTACAGCATGTCAAAGGCAGATACTTATAATTTCAAGTTGAACTAAATCCTTGGGCGTAGGCTTTCTCTTTAAAAGCTTTATTATATCTTTCAATTTCTTTATTCATTCTCTGGATTTACATAGATCTATGATATAATTTTTAAATACTTCCATAGTCTCTATATCGTCTTTTAAAACCATAGATAATGACGTCATCCTAGATTTATTTCTCTCTGAATAAATTAAATTGGTTTCTACAAGCGGCCTATGCCATCTTCCTATATCAGGTCAAATATATTCAAAAGAGAAAGTTTTAAGATTCATTTTTATAAGTTTAATGATAAAATTATATTCAATATAAGAAACTTGACAAAATTTTCAATATAAAATTATAGAAACGACAAACTTTATACTAGAAAATATTTATTTAAAAAAGTAATTTTTAAAAAAGATTTGCAAATTTTAAATTTTTTATTAAAATATAGTATATTAATTTTTATCAAATATCATTATGAAAAAAATATTATTAATAATAATTGGCTTCTTATGTCTATGAAATGTGTTCGCTTCTATAGATGGTTATACTGTAGATGAAATTACTCCTATAAAATGAACTGATAATAATGTCGTAAATACAGGACTTGTTACCTGGGATCCTTTGAGGGAGTGAAGTATGAATCCTTGAACAAAACTAAAAGAAACTCTAAATACTCCCCAACTCACGACTAGTCAAGCTAAATGAGATACATTAAGTTTGATTAAGTGAATAATAAATTATGGTTTGGGGTTATTGTGACTTATAGCCCTTGTATATCTTATTATTCATTGATTTATGATGGTAACTGCTGCGTGAAATGATGAAAAATACAAAAAATGATTTCAATGAGTTAAATATTGAACTATTGCATTACTAGGGATATGAGTTAGTTGGTTTATAGTAAGTCTTATATTGTATCTTATATATAAAATAGCCTTTTAGTAATAAAAAAAATGAATGAAAAAATTTTTTTCTTTAACCTTAATTTGTTTAGTATCTATAATATGGTTCTCCCTATTATGAAAACCCGTTGTTTTGGCTTGAAGTAGTATCATAACTTTTGAAGTAAATAAAGGTATGTTTAGTGAAGACAATGAATCTGATAAAGATGATACATCCAAAATAATGAAAAGAGAAAATATTGAGCCTATAACTGATTCCGATAAAAACCCTTCTGTGATTCAAAGAATTATAGACGCTTTTAATATATGAGCATTTAATGCCAATTGAGTAAACACTGAATGAGGAACTAATTACGTAAAGGCTGTTATAAATTATGCTTTATGATTTTTGGCATTTATAGCATTGTTTATTATTATATTTTGATTCTTTAGAATGTTCTTTTCCGGCAATCATCAAGAATCTTTTGATAAAGCAAAAAAAATTGTGTATACAGCGGCTATAGCTCTTATAATAATTTGAGTAAGTTGGATAGTTATTTCATGGATGTTCCGAATATTCTTTCAGATAAAATGACCTTCATACTAGGGGTAATCTAATTTCTTTATTTATTAAAACAAAGAATTTTTTTATAAAAAAGTAATTTATGTATTGAAAAAGAAAAATAAATAATTATAAACAATAGCTTTTTTATTTTTTTTATAAAAACAATGAATAAAATAAATTTAATTTTATGAGCAAGTTTTATTATTTTAGCATGATGTATGACAAATATAGAAGATACAAATAATACTCAACAAACAAGTACTTGAAATACTCAAACTACTGAAACTACATGAAATCAATCTACAACACAGGAATCATCTTCTGTTAGTGGATCAGAAGTTAGTGAAAGTGCTTCTACAAAAACTGTGGTTTCTACATGAGACACTGTAAAAGTAGACTACATAGGGACTTTTGAAAGTGGAGACGTTTTTGATACAAACATAGAAGATATTGCTAAAAAAAGTTGACTATACAATGAGAGAAGATCATATTCTCCATTGGAATTCAAAGTATGATGATGACAAATGATTAAGTGATTTGATGAAGGTGTAGTATGAATGAAAGTTTGAGAAACCAAAAAAATTGTTCTTCCTCCTGAATTGGCTTATTGACAACCTAGTGAACAAAATATAATCTATGTTCCAAAAGCGAATTTGTGAACAGGCGAGATTGAAGTATGAAAAGATTATTCTTTTAATACTCCTTCATGAGTAGTTTCATGAAAGATATTAGGATTTAGTTGAGATCAAGTACAGATAGACTTTAACAGTCCTATGGCCGGCAAGACTCTAACCTTTGAAATAACAGTAAGAGAAATTAAATAGTAAAAACTTCTTTTCTTCAAGAAGTATAAATAATAATAATATAATGTTTTTAAAAGCCCAATTACACTTTCATAATGGAGAGGACCCTTTGGATAGTTATATAAATTACTCCCCTTATGAAGCTATTGATTTTGCCAAACAAAAGTGATTTAGGATATTGTCTTTTACAAATCATAATTATTTTTGTTACAATAAAAAAGTTATAAAATATGCTTTTGAGAGATGAATAATATTGATAAATGGCATAGAACTTAGCATAAGAAATAAACATGTTTTGATATATAATCCAACTCCTGAAGTATTAAATATAAAAACTTTTAAAGATCTTGAAAAATATAAACTGCAAAATAGGAGGATATTTGTAATAGCTCCGCATCCTTATTATAAGGCATATTTTTGTCTTGGGAAAAAAATGGAAAAATACCATTATTTATTTGATGCTATAGAATATAGCATAATGCATATGCAAAAATTTTTCACAAAAGCCAATGATATGGCGCAAAATTTTGCCCGAAGGTACAACAAAGCCTTTATATGAACAGGAGACGTCCATGATTTAAATTTCTTTGACGATACGTATTCTTTGATAAACGTAGATTTTGATACTGAAAATCTTGATTTCTCAAAATTTGATTTTTATATCAAAAATATATTCAAAAATATAAGACTAAATAATTTTAAAATAGTTTCAAAACCGTTAAGTTTAAAAAATATAGTAAATTTTAACCGAGGACACATAAAATGATTTTTTATTAAAAATTTATTTAGATAGCATTTACATATAAAATAGGAATCTAAAGTAATGTTTAAATTCTTTATAGATAAAAATACAGACAATATAATTACTTTTTTCACTTGAAAAAAGAATTGTCTTGAAAAAGTATAAAATAAATTTACAATATATAAATATAATTTTTATATTACTCCTCAATATATGAAAAAACTACTTATCATTTTTTTGGCATTTTGCGTTAGTATGAGTAGTGTATTTGCAGGAGTATGCGATTGAGATACATATTTATTAAAAAATACAAAAACTAATGAATATAGATTAATCGCCTCATCATGCCCCTTGGGACAACAAAATAATAATTTTTCAAATCCTATAAGTATTATACAAAAAAACATTGAACAAAACCCTTCTAATTCTAGATACATTCTTTGAAATTGGAAATATATAAAAACATACGATTCTTCATACAATTATAAATTCTTTAGCCAATCAGATTTGACAAAAAGAGAATATTCTCTGTTAAAAAATTTTGCCATATTTGATAATATTATAATACTTTTTCCTATATTTCTATTATGATATCTTTTATTTTTTGGAATAGTCAGTTTATTACTTTTCAGAACCAAATTAAAATGGCAGATTTGACTGACATTACTACTTATGAGTTGTCTCTTTATAAGTATATTATCAAAAATAGTATTTGGAATACTTAATATTTTTTTTAATATAAACACTATTTTAGGTTTTAGCATCTTGATAAGTTTGATACTTTATTGAATGATCAGATATCGGCTACATATAAAAACATCTCTATACAGACAATGAAACAAAGAAAATTTTTATTATTGTATAGTAAATTATTTCTCATTATTTTTAATTCCCATATTTATAATGGTTCTTTTTAATTTTTTAAATAATGTATGAAATCCTGATAATACTTCATTTATAATTATAAGACTATGAATCGTTTTGCTTTATATACTATTACTGATCAATATTTTATTGTATCAAATTTTTAATATTAAGATGAAATATTTTTATATATTAGAAAGTTGATTATTTTTATTTATAATGATCTTATTCTCTACAAATTAACTATAAAGAAACTTCTTGTAACCTTTTATAATACTTTATATAATATCTTCTCATAATCACCACCGTAAAAAAAAATAAAAAAAGCATCTAAAACAATTTCTTTAATTTTCAACAGAAATTTATCTTTTTCTTCACTATTTATACAAAATTTTTAATATTAAGGAAGGGGTACATCTATTTTTTCATACAATATATTATTCAAGTATTTTTCGGACGAGTTTCAGTTCATCAAGCGGACAAAGTTGTTCATCCCCCTTCTTTTCTAGCTCATCCACTAACATATCAAAATTTATTAACTCAACCATCTAATAAAGCGATACCATTCAATGTATGAGTGTGAGCCTTAAAATCATCAGCTTGATAGCTTCACAAAACCCTTGCACTTCAATCTGGATCCTGCTGTCCATCACTTCTGGTAGTTGATCATCCATCAAAAGTATTTAGTCACCTCAAAAACTGTCATCTCAAATCCGGTGTAGAATTTGTCCCATCAGCGGGCTTCCATCCTGTAGGACAATTTGTAGCATAAAAAGCTGTTATAGCGGTGGAAGGAAGTAAATTATTCCACTTGTCTGCTGTGAGAACATCTCAAGATTGTGCAGTAAGTCAACTTGTATCAGGTAGTCGTGCTTTGACCGCAATATAACATCCCAGCATCACCACTGCAAAAATAAAACTGAAAACAAAAGCATTTAAAATTGTTTTTTTCATTTTCTGTAATTATCAAATAAATCTTTGATAAGGATATAAATCCGTGAATTTTCAATCATGTTTTGGAATGATTATAAGAAATCTTTTTCGATTTTCAATAGGAAAAAATCTTTTTTTGGATAAAAAAATATTATTTAAATTTTTATCTAAATTCAAATAGATTACTTCCTAATCTTCTAAAATATAAATAATTTTTAATATATTTAATTCAGATTATCTTTCATTTTGGGAGAGGAAGTAGCCTCTCCCTTATTCCCTCCATTTTGTTAGTCTAAATATTTGGTAGCCCAAACAATGACCTAAAAGTAGCTACGAAAATAGTCCACCAACGCATCATAATATTTACGGATGACATCAAGACAGACGCCGTATATTCTACCCAGCAAAAACATTAAGGTCAACGCGGAAGTACAGCCGGTTAATATCTCCACGAACGTTGCCCCAGAAAGCTTGAGGATAATAATGTAAAGTGGCATTTGAAATGACACAAACGATATTGTATCAACAATCAAATCGTTCAGCCACTTATTAGAATGTACCGCAAACTTTTCCATCAAAAAATCCCTATAAACACCGTATGGACGTGCCGTAATGATGTTTATAGGAGCTGCGGAAAGCTGCGCTATCACAACCTGATAAAACGTAAGCCTTACGATGAAGTACTCGTTGATACCTGCAAAGATAGTGGACAATATCACCATTGCCAAAGTATCAGCCATCCACCCTCTATCCAACAGTGTTTTGTTGATTAGAGAAAGGGTATATGTTTTGACCAGCATGATAAGCTCCTTATCTTGAGATAATATCTTATAAATTTTTTAAACAAAAAATCAATATGTTTTTCTCTCCGCATTTTCTCTTGTAAATATTTTATTCTTCATTATTTTGATCTACATTAGATTTTTAAATTCTCCTCATAATTATTTATGGCAAACTATTAAATTTCCACAGGACTAAAATAGACGATATAATCGTTATGCTCCTAGTAAAAAAAACGAACAAAGAATCTAATAAATCTTCTCTAAAATCGAATCCATACTCTTTGATATATTTTAAGAATAAGAGAATTATTTTGCTTCTATAGCACTTGAAAAAAAAAACAATTTACTTATAATAAAAATATAGTTTATCCAAAAATTTTTGAAATGCTATATTCTGCTGGAGACATAACTTTTAACGACGAAAACTTTGATGAGATAGTAGATCTTATTTTCAGTGACTATCCACAGATTAAAGAAATTTTCAAAGGTAAATCCTGAAATAACTTCTTACTAAAATTCTTGGAAACATTAAACAAAGTCATAATAGAATTAGCTCCTCTTGACGAGCAAAAAGAAAAATTTATAGTTGAAAAAATTCTATCTGAATACGAAATATGAAAAAAAATAGTTGAAAATAAAGAAAAATTAAAAAACAAACAACAACTAGCCGCACAAGGCGATCAAATAGAAGCAGATGATTTACTACAAAATATTTAATTCGTAAAACAAGAATAAAATGACAGATAACAAAGAGACTCCAAAAGCACCTGAATCCGGATTAAATGAGATTTGGGGAGATATGATGCGTTGTTTTAACTGAATCAGAGAAGCATTCTTTATAGACAGAGACACATGAAAAACAAAACGTCAACTCGTACTGGACGCTCTAGGGAGTGCTTGAAAATCTAAAACAGTAGCTGATGCCAGTGACAACAAAAGGAGCTAAAAAAAACAAAATGGAGAACTCATATTCCAATTAATTTGATAAATATTTTTTTATGCTAGAAAAAATAAAAAATTTAAAGATAAAAATTCTAAAGAACGCTATTTATCTAATGATTTGTGTATTAATCATTATTTTGGCAGTGTGGAAACTTGATCTGAAAAAATTTTTTGATTTTGATAATATTCTGGAAAACATATCCTACGCCAATACAAATATAAATAAACAAAAAATATTAAAAATCCCTCTAAATATAGACTTAAGCAACGAAGCAAATGTATTAAGTAATAGCACCTGATTTGATCAATGATTTGAAGATAAATTAAAAAATTATGCTGCCAATATATATACTTTAAATGGCAACTTTGATAAAGCTTTGGACAATATAAATAATGATGATCGAAGGTATTATTTTAATATCTGAAATATTAAACTCTTCCAGTGATACACTATCACAAATCAAAATATAAAAAAATTCGACAAAACCCAATGAAAAAAAGCGTATAGCCTTTTCGGAGAAAGCATAGACAATTATAATATTTCAGCACAAACTCTGTGAACATGATCAAATTATTCAAATTATATCATAAACAACAGAAATATCGCTTATAAATTCAAATTCCTTGCAGGAGTCCAGATGTGCGTAGAAATGTTTACTTCCTATATAGACAGTTTTGACAAATTACAACAAAAAACAAAGGATATCTCATCACTATTTGACAAAGAAAGAGCCGAAATAGAAGATTTTATAAAAACAACAAAGGATCAAGAAATTATAAAATGTCTAAAAAGTTTGAGAACTTCCATACTTCAATCACAAATCAGCATCAATAGCATCAACGAAAACCTCAAAACATATAAAAATTCAGCATTAAAAATTCTTGACGATTATCTTACAGAACCAGATAAATGTATGAATAAACTAGATAAGGACTCTGATAAAATTGAAGATAGTATTGACCAAATTTCTTGATCACTTGCAAAATTTCAACAATTACATGAGCAATTCTATAAATTTATAAAATGAGACAACCTAGACAGCCTAAAACAATTGTGTCAGCAAGCACAAAGCCAATCTCAACAACAACAGCAGGATCAAAACAATCAAAAAATACAAGAAGGACTTTCCAAACTTGATGATGTTTTCAATCAATCAAAAAACTGACAAAATTGACAACAGCAACAAGATCAACAATGACAAGGGCAAGACCAGCAGCAGGACAATCAAGACCAGAACAAACAATGATCTTCTTCTGAACCAAGTTATAATGAACTCCCTCGCGGCTATGAGCAGGAAGTTACTAATACAATAAAAAACAATTCTCAACAATGGATACAACAGATGAACAACTTAAGATCTGATCCAAATTATAATGTAGATAACTATATAAATCAATTATTCAAAGAATTTTGGTGAAACAAAAAATCATTTACAGATCAGTCATGAACATGATCTCAATACAACAATAATCGATAGCATATCAAAACTATCGCTAAAAATCTATCTTCTAAAAACAAAAAGCATATATCCAGAAACATCAAAATACATATCTTAAATATAAGATAAAATCATCTAAATTTTTATGAATTAATTTTAAATATATGGTAGCATTTAAATTATTTTGATTTCCCGTGCATTGGTATTGAATATTCTATTTTATAGCATTTATAGTATGATATCGATTTTTTGAACTCATCAAAAAAAGAGGGCTTTTCAATAATTTCCCCAACCTCAAAAAATTCTTTTTTTATGGCATAGAAGATATTTTTACAGCATTAATCTTATCAGTACTTATATGATGAAGGCTCGGATATGTTTTATTTTATGATTTTACGTATTACCTGCACAATCCATGGAAAATAGTATTTGTCTGGGAATGAGGCATGAGCTTTGTCGGAGGAACTATTTGAGTAATTCTGGCTGGTATATTTCTATATCGCAAATACAAACTCAACAAACAAGAATTTCTACTTTTTATGGATAGTGTAGTTAGCATAGTCCCGCTATGATTGATGCTTGGAAGAATTTGAAACTTTCTGAACCAAGAATTATACGGTAAGACCGTACAAACTTTATTACCAAACCTGTCTGAAAACCTTATTAATTTATGACAAAAAATTTATCTATTTCTAATCTACAAAAACGTAGATAGTCAATTAAGAATAAATTCAAATCTTCTAGAAGCCTTTCTTGAGTGATTTTTATTATTAATAATACTACAATTTGTATTTTGGCAAAAAACCAGTAAATACAAAATAAATCCTTGAGTATTATCAGCAAAGTTTATTGTTTTATATGGGATTTTTAGGTTCCTTATGGAATTCTTGAGATACTATCCAAACGAAGACTATATAAACTGACTAACTCTCAGTCAGTATTTTATGATTTTCTATATTATCATTTGAATTATTTTAATATTCAAGTTCAGTCAAAAAAAATCTCTTCAAAAATAAAAAAAAACTTTTTCAATAATCTCTCCATTTAAAAAAGGGTTTTCGAAATATTCATAAAATTTTCAGATCTTACTCCCCGTTTATTTATACACTAAAAAAATCTATTTTACAAAAAGTTTTAGATTCAAATCAAAAAACAAAATTTGTTTATAACTTCCTACAAGCAAGAAAATTTATTCTTTGCTTTTTTATTTTATAAAAAACAGTTATGTATAAATAAAAAATCACATTTTAATTTATACCCACTATTCTTCTATTATCTGCTTAAAATCCTGTAACGAGTCAAATTTTTTATAAACTGATGCAAACCTTACATAAGCAACGGGATCAGCCAATTTCAGTGCTGCAAGAACATCTTCTCATATTTGTTGAGAAGATATTTCTTTATTCACAGACCATTTTGTTTCAAGATTAAAAATAATATCCTCTATTTTTTCTATAGGGAAATCTCTCTTTGCAAAAGCCAGCATCATAGCTTTTTTTATTTTAGTTCTTTCATACAACTCTTTTGCCGAATCTCTTTTTACAACAACGAGTTCCGTGATTCATATCTTTTCAAAAGTCGAAAATCTATTGTCACAGTACTCACATTGTCTTCTTCTCTTTATAGCTTTACCGTCGTCTATAACCCTAGAATCTATAACTCTAGTTTCCAGATTACCGCATTTAGGACACTTCATTATCTTATATCAAACTAAAATTTTTTATTTATTATAGTAATTTAACTACCTTTGTCAAAAGAATCTTAACAGGAAAACCCTAACTATAATATGTGTCTATAGAGAGTTCTTTCCAATGATCCAAATCACCTTGAAGCATATCTATTTTTCTTTGTATTCCGCTGACTGCCATTTCTCCCAATGCCAAACGTAAAGGAGGATTTTCAATTTCTATAGCTTTTATTATCAATTGAGCTCCCTTTAGAGGATCTCAAGGCTGCATCTCATTTCATTTCATAGCTTTAAGTCTACCTGCAGTTTCATCATAGTCATTTATCTGATTTTCTGCAACTTTCAATCAAACACTAGCCCACTTTGTTCTAAAAGGTCATGGTTCTACGATCATCACATCTACACCAAACGGTTTTAGCTCTATACTCAAAGCCTCACTAAATCATTCTAGAGCATATTTACTGGCATTATATACTCCAAGTCAAGGAGCGCTAACCACACCAGCCATAGAAGATATTTGTATTATACTACCAAATTTTTGTTGACGGAACATAGGCAAAAAAGCTTTAGTAACTTGTATTGCTCCAAAAAAATTTGTTTCCATCTGATCTCTTATCTCCGGCATACTAGCTTCTTCTATAGCTCAGGTTAATCCATATCAAGCATTATTTACAAGTATATCTATTTTTCAAAACTTATTTATTACCTCTGTAGAAATTTCTTGCACTCATTTTTCATCTCTTACGTCCAAAAGATAAAAATAAGCATCTTTTGGATAAAGATTACGAAACTCATCAATTTGTTCTTGTTTTCTCAAAGTTCCTATAACAATATCTCCTTTCCTCAAAACTTCATCCAACAAGCAACGGCCAAATCAAGTAGACACTCAAGTAATAAACCATATTTTTTGATCTGTCATTTTATTATTTTTTATTGATAAAATAAATCATGTTTAACTTTGACAAAAAGTTTATCCAAATTTTTTATTTTATCAAGAGAAATATAGCGAAAATTTTTTAAGAACCGAATTCAGTATCTTTGAGAGTTTTTAAATCCGGAGCTCATCATGCGTAATTGGTACCACTTACTTCATCTGGATCATTAAAATTTTTAACTTCCCCCTTCAAGGCTTTATTTATAAATCATCTAAGCCTTTCATGTTTAGAAAGTATCTCATCCAAACTTTTAGCATTTTGCATCTCTTCTTTTGAGAGCCCGAGGAAATCCCTTATATAAGAAGATCATTTATCACTTTTTATCCACTGATTAAAGATAGCATCTCTAAATGCAGAACTCCTTGTAAGAGTTTGAGGCGATTTTTTAAGACTTTTTTGAAGATCATTAAACAATATACCAGTATAAGATCTTTGATCTGCTCATTGTAAATCTGACCTCATTTGCTGCATGTCTCCTGCATTTAGATCCTGCATTCAGTTAGGCAATTTAGATTCTATAAGCTGCTGTAATCTACCTGCTTGTCAAGATTGTATATCCCTAGACGTATATTGTTCTATTCATTCATAAGCTCTTTTTAAGGATCACATCGCCACTCATCACGGCAATATAGGAGCCGCCATCACGAGTCATCTCGTAAAATTAAATGCACTATCTGCAAATCACCTTGTGATTTCCGTGGTATGGAATCATACTCTAAGCACTCACCACATAAGCACTATGGTAAACAGTGCCAATATAAGATACCCAAGTCATCACCCAAGAATTTCTCATGCATTTTTTACTATACTTCATTTAATAGTTACTCTATCATCTCCACCAACGCTTATAGTTCCACCGTTTCATTCAGCATTTTTTATTTCGATAAATTTTTTGACCTCATCATTTGACTTGCTTCACAACTGGTAAAAGACATTTGTAAGACCTAATATTAGTATAAAAGCTACTGATAATGTTCACACCACTGCCACAGGTTGGAATACAAATCCTACAACGTTCTTTATATCAAAAATTTTTGAATGTTTTGATTTTATTTCAGACATCATCTTCCCTCCATTCTTGTCTCATCCAAATACATTAAATACCACTATAAACGGCGAGAATACTGCCCAAAGCCGTATGTAAAATACTCTCAAAACATTTACTATTGCAAGAATTATGATAGGCAAAACAAACATCAAAATTATTATAAATTCTATACAAGTTGTAATTGATAAGGATTTCGAAGAATCTTGAGTAGAATTTATAAAATTATAATCATGAAATTTCATAACGGCATAACCAAGAAATATCAAAGGTCAATTCAAACTTTTATAATTCGGAGCTATCACGTCTTCTACTTCTTTGGTCGCGTCAATCTTTTTTTCAGAACAATTGGAAAAAGGAAGACCGTTTCTATTTGCTCCTTCATTGTAACTACATTCTTCAGGTATTTTTTTTATCATTGCTGAAAGAGTTGTTTTATAGTCTCATTCTTTTATCATTTTAGCCGGGATAGCAGCGACAGCAGCGGTTAATACGGTAGACAAATCTATCATTGCTCACAATAAAAACCAACTTGCCTGTATAAGCACTGCACTAAAAAGAATTTTAGGCATCAAATCTTTTACAACACTCATAGGCTCTCATTTAAAAAAGGTTTTGAGTATTGCGACAATAAATAAAAACGCCAGAGTATAATTTGCAAAACTTCTCATCATGTTCCACATTTTCCACAAATATGTATCCAAATGGAACAAACTTCCATATACAAAATCATTATTCATAAGCTTACCAGCTACCATCGCAGGCACTACCCATGCCCAGGAAAGGATTTTTATTACACTGTCTACAAATTCAGCTGCGTTCTTATATCATCATCAAGATTGTCATCAATTAGTCCCACTACCAGCCTGTGCAGCGTATACTCTGTCAGAAGACAAAACATTAAAATTAGTCACAGATATTTTATAAAAACATACCAAAATCATGATAGCTGCCAAACTATATATAATTATTCTTTTTATAGATATATTTCCCAATAGTTTCAAGATTTTTTTCATAACTTTTATTTAATTTGTAATTTACCGTCTTTTTCCTCTGCCTTAAATTTTTTAGCAGTATTTCATTTTATACTATATTCTTCAGCTCAAACTCTAATTCACATTTTTTGAGCTTCAGAACTTGTAATCCCTTCCAAGAATTTATTAAAGGAATTTAACTCTCCCTGATCTAGCCATACAGTTCTATAAGGAACAACTTGTTGAAGCTTGCCCTCTTTAAAAGAATAAACTACCTGATCATCTTTTACATAGTAATTATGATGTCCATCAACAGAAGTAAATTCTTTTGGTCAAGATCCTTTGACTCATTCAAGGAATTCAGTATGTCATTTCTTTTGATCGTTTTGGTACGCCTTATCCAACTCATCAGGAATATTCACTTTTCCATTTACCAAATCTCTCCTAAAATCTCAATCCTTTAACAATTCTTCTGTATTTTTAACATTATCTTTTCCATTATGAGATTGCTTAAATGCATCAATAACCGATTGCTTATTTTTATCCAGACCTCATGAATTTGCCTGTACAGCTTTAGCGGTCTTATTCCCATCTCCTGAACCTCCGACTCCACTTCATCATCAAGATCATCAACCTTTTTGAGAGTCAAATAGATTCTGTAATTTAGGTTGTAGAGTCCTAGAAAAGTTTTCGGACTGAAACTTATCAGGAAGATTTCTAATATATCAAGCAGTCTGTTCCAAAGCTCAAACACTAACACCTCCAGCTACAGGGAATATAGGAACAGATTTTGCCATTCATGTAGCAAATTTTTCTATCTTATCTACCACTCAAGCTGTCACTTTAGCACTCTTCAGTGCTGTAAATACGACAGTTCGCATCAATGCTATACCAAACATATTTACTATCAACCAACTTATCATATTAAAAAATACTGATGCTGATACATTAGTTTTAGGACTTGTTATACATATTTTATTTCATATTCATACTATAGACACACAAGATTTATTATTTGAAGATTCTTCTATTTTAAAACCGAGAGCTCCTGCTACTCAAGCAGAATCTGTCCCGCTAACAGTCTTTTTTGGTCAATTTATCAAAGCTGTCATAAATATAAGACTAATACTCATAGCAAAGACTGCCACAACCGGCAAAAATATCATACCCAACACACTAGAAATATTTGTATTATCAGCCATTTTTCAACTACCCTTAAGTCATTTCATATCAAAAACATTTGCCAAAACAATGATTGGAGAAAATCAAATAAAAAGCCACATTACAACTATCCTGATTACTAATACTATTGCAAATGCAAATAAAGGGACTATTAAGGCAAATGCTACAAAAACTTTGATCATAAATTCAAATCAAGCTGAATTTGTAGATTGATTACTGGAAGACACATTAAGACTTGCCATATTCAAAAGACTTGTATACAAAGTATACATCACTCATATCATTCATTTTCATTTTTTGATAAGATCCTGCAAGGTAAGTGCTCAAGACCCCTTCAAGATAAAATCAGATTTCTCTTTGGCTTTGGAATCTTTATCTACCTCTTCCTTACTGCTTCACTCTTTCACCAAAATCGCTGTACCAAAAGCTGGATGCGTATACACACAGTACTCCGTATATGTTCAGTCAGTAGATCAAGAACTTTTCATCCTTTTAAACTTTCAATCTTTATACTCACAAGCTGGGTAGTTCTTTCCACCTCCAGCATCATATGTAGTTACATTAAGGACTTTGCCGCTAAGCTGCTGTCCATCTCACAAATCTATTTCTACTTTTGGCATAAGTACAGGTGAGTTTCCCAGATCGCTTCATGCTATCACCTTGAGGGGGAGCGCCCCAAACGCGTATGTCATGATAGTAGATAAATCTACCAACGCTCACATCAAAAACCAACTTGCCTGCACCAAAACTCATCATATCAAAAGTTTAGGTAAAAAAGCTTTTATTTTACTTTCGTCGTCTTTAAGCTTAAAAAAATACATCAAAATAGTTGCTATAAAAATGAATCATATAGCATAATTTGAAAAATTTCTCATCATCTGCCAAAATCACCATAACGCCGTATCCAAATGAAAAACTTTACCATAAACTAAATCATTATTCATACTAGCTCATGCTACAGCAAGTAAGGGCCACAAGGCTATATACATAGCCTTATTTATGGTTTCCAAAAATTCTACGAAGTTCTTTTCGTTTTGATTACTTTCTCATTGATCCGGTGTTGCCTTTCAACCAGACTCTTCTTTATCAGCATAAACTTTATCTATAGACCAAAACATACTTGGCATCATAAAAGGTTTTGCAAGTATGCTAAATATTATAAGTACCACGCTCAAAATTCTTAAAATAGCTTTTGTTTTGGTTTTAATCATTTTTTGTTTTTATATTTATAATTTTATCTAAATAATTATAAACAAAAAATTTTATTTTGCAAATTTAAATTATTTTCAAATCCTGAAGTTTTTTTATATATATATCAGGACTTTGAAACTTATTCAATATATATTGTTTTAGGAGATTTTTCCGGTCAGAAATATTCTTATTTATATTTTCTTTTGACATGTCCAGCATAGAAGAAATATTGTTTGTGTTGTCTATATATTTCTTTATCTTGATTTCTTTAGTATTTTGTATTATTTCAGGATCAAAAAACTTGTTTATATTTTCATAATCAAAATCCTGACATCTCAAATAAATAGTAATATCTTTGAGATTTGGCGGCACAAAGTCAGGTACGTTTAACTTGAAAGTGCCTTTTTGATAGTTTGATATATTTTCAATGAAAATATTTTTTAGTTTTTCCTGTATCTGCACAGCATCTATAGATCTGTCCAAATTCTGGTAATCCATAGAGATATAAGGATTTATATAATTCTGGTGCAAAGTGATTTTCAAGTTTTTAGGATCAAATTTATACAAAAACTTTAAATCATTTTGTTCAATAGGCGATGTGTTCCATACTGATCACGTGCAAAAATAATTTTTGTGCACAAATCATTTATGCAAATGCCCAGACACGAAATACAAATTCTCATAATTATTCAAAAAAATATCGGAAAGTGCTATATCATTGTAATTAAATCTAGCAAACTGTCATGGGAACGAAGTGTTTACAAAATAGTAATGATGAAATACTATTAATTTTTCATTACTTTTTATATAGTTAAAAAGTATATTATTTATCACTCCAGAAAAAATTTCATTCTTATTTTTGGAATTTAAGAGCGGTTCAAAATTCGGATTTCTTTCGTCCAAAACATTTAAATTTATACCAAAATTAAAAGGCATAAACAAAATTTTTTGTCATTCAATTTCTATGAGTTCAGATTGTGTGATAAATTTTATCTTATTTTCAGTATGATTGTTTAGTATATCAAAAGATTTTTTAGCTTCCTCAAAAACAAAGGTTTCGCCTATCCAATCGTGATTTCCCGCAAGCACGTAAATATTTTTTCATTCAGCAAAAAAATCTAATAACATTTCAAATAAATCTAGAATAGATTTTCTGTCATAACTAAAATGATAAATATAATCTCACAAAAAAACAATATTATTCTCCTCTGGATGAGCATTTACAAAATCTCTTATACTTGTAAGGATTTTATCTTTATACTTGGTATTGATATGTATATCTCCTATCAGTAGCATTTTTAAATTTTTAAATATTAAATCAAATTATAATCCGAAAGACAAAACCATAAAAACATTATAATAACAATCCGCAATTTACGACCATAATATCTCTACAAAGATGAATAAGTTAAGATAGATAATTTTTGTAATCCAGACAGATATTATAAAAAAGGCAATCTGTATTCTCTAATTTTTTATCATTTGCTCTATCTTCTCTTGTATGATATTCAAAAATTCCTCACTATTTGAATACTCACGTATATCATTTGAGATATATTTCAAAGACCCCGCAATTGCAAATCATTTTTTGTACAAACAAAGTATCGGTTTATCGTAGATATTCGCAAATCAAAGTTCTATACCCTGACCTGTAGCCGGATAAGAAACTTCAGCAATAAGCAAATCCACCGTTTTCAGTGTCTCTTTTGAATTAATTTTTGTTTCAGGCGTTTCATGAGGAAGGATAAATTCGTGCTCTTCCCGCAGTCCACTAGTTTTTATAGGAGTATAAATCTCTGTAACAAAATCATAATTTTTTAAATGACTAATTTGAATTTTCATATTTTAAAAAATTTTTTGTAAAATAATTATTTTATAGTTAAATTATCAAAGATTGCAAAGAATTTTTTTATAATTTTTTATGGATAAAATATTCTTTGTAGTATAATTATTCTAACAATAGTGTATTTCAGGAGAAAAACAATCTATTGAAAAATAACAATAAATCTTTAATAATATTTATTATAATTTTTTTAATTTAAATATTTATCTATATCATGAGAATATTCTTTTTCATTACGATACTCATATTATTCTTATTCAATAACTGTCTAGCAGCTTATACCCCAACTCTACAGGATCAGAAGATGTTAACAAAAAGCTATAAAAAAATAGACACTATCATCAAAAACGATCAAGATAAGGCAAAGCAGATAATGAATAAATCAAAAGAAATTTATTCAAGATATGAGGATTATACAAGGATGTATTTCATTTTCTCTTCTCTATACAATTATATCAACAGTCACAAAACACGATTATCTGAAATTCCAAAAAACAATGAATTGCTATCAAAAAAAGATTTTTTTGTAAAACATTGAAGCGGACTTTCCGACAATCTCCCTTCAAACTGTTTTGAGAAAGTTGAAATTATTGATAAAATAGCTAAACAAGAAAATATACCCACAGCATTGATTATAAGTATGTGGAAAATAGAACATAATTGTTTCTTTGATAATCCTGCAAACTGACATTGAATTTTTCAGTTATATTCCAAAAATTATGGAACTTGAGAAGTCACGGAAGATTGATTCAAGCAGCAAATATATGATTTTATAGCAATAACAAAATGAAAAGTAGCAGCGTATAATAAGAACAAAAAATATTGAACTTGAGAATTAAATATTTATTATGATAAATTTGATATAGACAGCTTGAGGATTTTTGCATTTTTATATAACTGAATAAAAAAAGATCAGAATCCCTGGAACAGTTTTTATGTAAACGGCAACATAAACCCCGATTACTCCTACAAAAAAGACTGATTTATCGTTACCTTTCTCAAAGCCCTCAAACGGGAAATCGAAAGATAAACTCTCCATAGACAAAAATACTCTTGATTTATAAAGAAATATTTATAAAATTATAATACTTTAAATATTATAAAATATGATGGGATATTTAAAAAACTTATTGCTGATCATAGTCTTATTCATCGGTATAGTATGAAATTTTATCTTCGCAGAAGAATGATCATGGTGAGAATATGGGACAGATCCTGTACAAATAGTAGACAATGTGAAAAGCAGTGCTTGAACTACCCCTACTACACTTGATCAAAGCTGATGAGAAGGCAGCGGCATCAAATGAACGCTTGAATTTGTACGTAGCAATATATGACCTTATATTGACTGGTGAGTTTTTATAGGTCTTTCTCTATGAGTACTTCTGATAGTTTACAACGCCGTATTACTCGTTGCGTGACCTATCAAAGACTGAAATGTAAACAATGTAAAAACCAGAATAGTATATATAGCTATATGAATACTTGTCCTTACCTGATTTTATTTCATCATCAAGATGATAGGATCTTTGGTAAAAGGAGTTGTTTGATAATATAAATAAACATAAAAAATGAAACATAAAAATTTATGACTTTTTCTGCTAGGACTTTTTAGCTTAATTTCGTTAAGTAATTTTGCTATGGCTGCTCCCAGCTTCAGTGACGTGACAAGCAACATAAACACATGGGACAATAATGATTTAACTATCAGCAAAGATAATACATTGGAAGAAAACATAAAATCTTTATTTTACCCTTATCATGATTCTCCTTATTCATACAATCAGATATGGCAGGTTTTGAGGATAGCATGAGTATGAATTCTAATAATATTCTTGATACGGGCAGGAGCCTTATTTATACTATGAGCTTGAGATGAAGGTAAAGTAAAAAAAGCAAGAATGAACTTTATATATATTCTTTATTGAGCATTCTTATTTTTTGGTGCAACATGGATTCTCTGATCTGCGTTAAATGTAGGAAGGGTTCAGGGAACTTCCGAACTAATAGAAAACTTCCAAAATGAATGAATATTCCAGATACTAGCTTTTTTCAAAGGTTTCGCTTTCTTTGTAGCAATAGTGATGATAGCCTATTACTGATTTAGGATCATGCAGGCTTATGAAAATGAAGAAAAAATCAAAGAATGAAGAACTGGTATTATTAATGTTTTACTAGCTCTAGTATTTATCAGAGTGATAGATTATCTATATTATATAGCACAAGCATGAAACTTCAAAAATGATGCTTGAAACCTTATAATAAACATAAGTAAGGTTATGGGTTATATACTTTGAATATTGTTGGTAATATCTGTACTATATGCATGAACCTCACTTGTGTTATCCAAGTGAAATCCTGAAAAACGAAAAAAAGCAAAATGAGCTATCCAAACGGTACTTATAGTCACTGTTTTGGTATTCTTATTCTTATTAATTATACACCAAGTTTTGAGTGATATACAAGTCCAGACGCTAGATTAATATTTTAAAACCTAACCAAAAGATATGAAAAAATTTGTGCTTAACATATATTTCAAGTTGCTTGGATTTTTTGCAAAAATCTATATCAAAAGATTCAAACCAGAAATAATAGGGATTACATGAACCATTTGAAAAACCTCTGCCAGAATGATAGTTCATCAGATATTAGAAAAATTTCTAGATAAAAAAATCTATACTTCTCCAAAAAATTTTAACGGAGAACTCTGAATGGTATTTTCTATCTTTTGTATAGAGAGTTATAATCCTACAGTACTTGGCCTTGTAAAGGCTTTTTTACAGATTTTATCCAAGACATTGTTTGGCAAAAAGCAATATGACATTATATTATTGGAATACGGTGTGGATCATATCTGAGAAATGGATTTTTTGATTAGCATAGTCAAACCAAATATCTGAATCTTTACCAAAATAGACAAAGTGCACTCACTACAGTTTGGAAATCCTGATATTACTGCACAGGAAAAATTTAAACTGATAAAAAATTCCAAAGAAATAGTCTTTTTAAATTATGACGATAGTTACTGTAGATCTATTTATCCTGATATCAAAGTTGATAAATTTTACTATGACACAGCGTGAAACTGTTCGGATCAGCACGACCTCTGTGTCCAAAATAGTAAACTGATAAAAAAAGATAATAAAATCTGAACTGAATTTACATATACATGGAGAGGAAAAGAAAAAGCAAACATCAAAACAAACTTAATATGAGAAAGCAATATTTCCTATATTTGCCTATGATTTAGCATATTAAGTATTTATACATACAAATATTTCAAAAAAGATTTTTTTCATACTCTAAGAAATATTGAAGTTGATTTTAAGTTACAGGCTGGCAGATTAAGTTTTTTTGATGGAACAAACGATTCTATAATAGTAGATTCCAGCTACAATTCTTCACCGTTGAGTATGAAAAGAACCATAGAGGATATCTACAAGATAAAAAATGAGCTATATCCTGATTATAAACTATTATTGTGTTTGGGAGATATGAGAGAACTTGGAGATTTCACAGAACAGGAACATAGAAATTTAGCCAAAACAATATTCAGCACAGCAGACAGTGTATTTCTTGTCAGAGAAAATATGCAAAGATTTACTTCTGATGAATTAATAAAAATGTGATATAATAGTAAGAATATATATACTTTTGATAATTCAAAATTAGCATGACCAGAAATCCAAAAATTTATTAGTAAAGCTCCAGAAAAATATATTATACTTTTTAAATGAGGACAAAATACCGTATTTCTGGAAGAAGCTATAAAATTCGTTCTAAAGAATCCAGAAGACATAAAACTACTGCCAAGACAAAGCGACTTTTGGCTAGCCAAAAAAGATAAATTCTTCGGGAAATAATGTTTTATC
>CALFEN010000223.1 GCA_937950065.1 uncultured bacterium
CAGTAGAGACCGTGTATTATCCACAAATTATGGAATACAAAAAAGACCAAGTCCCTTTTCATTTCCTCAAAAATTCAGGATTTATGATGTTTTTGCTGGGACTTGGTGCTATAATTTTTGTTTATTTTTTTGGTGCACGAGCTTTGTCTATTTTTGACAAAACTTTTAGTGCCTACAATACTCTTTTTTTGTTTTTGATTGTTTACTGCTGGATTTTTGTTTTTGTTAATTTTTTTAGCAAATTACTTATCGGGTGGGAGGATTACAGGATAAACTATGTTTTTATAATATTTGTAGCAGTGCTTGTAGCAAGTCTTTATCTATGGTGAAACAAAGATGTTTACAGTTTTGTCTACGTATTTATATCTGACATATTCCTTTTGCTCCTCATAATCCTTTATTTTGTAAGGTCAAATCTTTTAAATAATAAAAAATAATGATGCCCAAAGTTTTAAACTTTTTTGAAAAAATTATTTTAAATAAATATTTGTTAAGTTTTGTTTGACTGTTTATTTTTGTTTTTGTTTGTCTAGCTTTTGGAAGTATATTTTTTGAAGATATCTCTTTTGATATCAAATATTTTGTTTTGTTAAAGATTTTTTTGATTTATCTGGATATTTATTTGTTTATCAAAATTTTGAAATCCTACGATATCAAACAGTTTAATATTTGAAAAATGTTTTTGTTTATAAAGATTTTTTTACTGCTTATAATTTGGGCATTGCTTTTTACCAAATGATTTGAACCCAAAGTAATTTATTTTTTGTTTATTACAAGTTTTTTTGTTTTATTTTTTGTAGACAGCAGGATCATTTTTTTGTTATCGTTTAATTATTTTGTTTATATAGCTTTTTATACAATGCTTGGCTACAAAGAACCTGCCCTAGATTTTGCAAGTAATTTTTATTATTTTTTTATAATCTGACTTATAGCCTTAATTTCAGAACAGGTCTTATTACACAAGATTTTTAAATAATTATTCTGCGAGTAGTGATATCAAAAGACTTCTTTGATCCTGTGTCAAATCTTCATCACTGTTTATTTCATATACGTCTCTGTAGTTTTTTCCATTGAAAAATATTCATAACTGCATTTTTTTAATTTTAAAAGATAAAAATTAATTATAGAATTTATAAAGTATTATTAAATAATTTTTTCTAATTTGCCCAGACACTCACATCGTGAGTTTTAATATTTCGTTTACCCAATTATATTTGATAAGAAGTAAACGACACATTGTGTCCAGTCATTGCTTGTGGATAATGCCCGAGATTCTTCGTCGCTGCGCTCCTCAGAATGACAATATTTGCGTCATAACGAGGAAGCAGGGATTATGATTGTGCACCTACCACGGTACCGGCAGTGTCAGAGGTCGGATTTCACAACATCACCCTAAATGTGCCGTTACTGTCTATCCAAAGACTGTAATTTCCAAGTTTCAAAATTTCTCAAGTGTTTACTATACTGTTTTTTTCTTTTATCCCAAAAACCTCTGACTTCATCAGATTTATTTGAGTATTTATGTCCTGCACATCATATTTTAGTCACTGGATTTTATCCATATAACTAATAGCTGCACAGCTGGAACCATCTTTGGTAGAAATTCCGTTGGTATTGTTGCTGCCAAGCAGTATCCTATTTTTTGCTATTTTTATGGTAAAATTTATTACAGGCAGAGTTGTAGTAGTCTGCAGTAATATATATTCACCATCTCCATATTTATTATTTGAACTATAACCATTCTCTACAAACTTGATATAGGTTGTTTCGCTTGCGTTGGTGGCACCAGTAATATCTATAGGTAGATATTCGTAGTCTATCACATTTCAGTTTACGTCTACATACTCAAACGCAGGAAATCAATATTTAGTTAGTCTTATATATACTTTTACTGCTGCACTAGACAGGGATTTTATGATTGTCCCGTATAAATCCTGATTTGTAGGATAATTATACAATACAGGCACAGAACTTGTATCTATACTTGCCTGAATTTTGAGATTACTTATATAAAAATAGCTGTTTACTGTAGAATCTTTAAAAAACTGCAGATAAAAAGTAGTCTCTCCATTCGCGAAATCGGTCTCGCACAATGTCTCCTGAAAGTCAGAGTGAGTATCAATAATCGTCCAGCTTGTTCAGTCTAGAGATATTTTGAGATAACTAGTGCATGATGTAAAACCAAATTTAGAAGTTATTTTCAAATGAGAAATAGGAAGCAGTGTGTTTATTTTTATTACTGCCTGTCTTTCTATACTGCCAGTTTCAGTGGCAAATTCTCATCAATTGCTTGTCTGCCAGTGCCAGGCGTTTATCTTGAGCGGCAAGTCTGTCCTTCAGCCACTGCTTGCACTATAAAGCATATTTGTATACTGGTTTGCTGTTATCTCGGTAGTAGGTTTTATCTCAAAATTATATTCCTTATTTTGCAAATCAATAGTTGCTCCGTTCAAAACTCCGTCTTCATTTGTTTTTATATTCAAATTTTGATTATGCTGGGCAATACTAAATCAGGTTGTTCTCTTGATATAGTTTGTCCTAAAATAAAGGTCTATACTTTGTGTTGTCCGGCTGCTTCAGTTGTATTCCTTATACAGTCAGTCTGTATATGATGCTGTATTTGCTCTTATTATAGCATAATTGTTTTCGTCTACGGTAGAACTTTCAAAAACTATCCAGTATGTGGTAAGCCCGTCGGCTGTAAGCAGACAAGGCATATCTATATAGTAAGTCAAAGATTTATTATAACTATTCCATACAGAGTTTGTTATTTTGTAAGTTGCTATCTTGATGCCGCTAGGTGTATTGCTGCTGTCAGTCTGAATAGATACTGTAATATCTCATGTAAAAGTTCAGACATTATCATTTTTTCGTAATGTGATACCCGCCAAAAAAGATTTCTTTGGCAAAAATTGCTGGGCTATTTTTTGCTGGGAAGACCTTCCGAGTCCTCTGCCTGTAGATGTTGTCAGCTGGGTTTGGTCAGCTCCGTCTGTGGTAGATGCTCATTTGAGATTTACCAGGCTTTGAGTAGGTGCTATCAGAGTATCTGCACTATTTTCTACGATCTCCTGTAAAACCATAGAATTTATATCAAACCACGAATCAGATATATTTCAGGCTACGATGTTTTTGAGGTCATAAGTAAGTCTGCTACAGTTTGCTGTAGTGGTAAATGATATAAAAAGGAAAGTCCAGTCATTTGTACCGCTCAATCTGGCACTATCCTGCGTTAAAGTCTGTGCGCTACTATCTGCATTTCTACAAGATATGGTTAAAAATACTCAATTTGAAGCAGCGTTAAATGTTTTTACCCAGCATCCAAAAATATATTTTGTGCTGGGATTTACAGGTATTCAATATTTAAATTCTGCATCAGTAGTAGGCTGTCTGGAAGCTATTATTCATTGTCAGGCGGTGCTGATAGTGGAGAGTTTGAGACTGAATCTTCAAGTTTTTTTAATAGTACTGTCAAATTTTGCACTTATATTCCCGTTTTGCACATAAAGATAATGTCAGTATTTTTCGTGTTCTATCCGTCATTCCGTAGTTTTGGAGATATCTCAAGTGGCTTTGTCCAGAGATTTATTTATTCAGGCTTTGAATGTTCTGGAATTTGTAGACACTGATGTCTTTCATCTTATCAAAAAATCTATAGAACTCTGATTACTTGAATTATCTATTCATAGTTTGGTCTGCATAGCTTCCATGGTATCGTCCTCTATCTGGTGGTGTAATATATGGCTTTTACCATCGCTTCACATAGTATCTGTATCCGCTCATCTGGTAGAGTTAAGTTCCTGTATGGAACCTGGAAAATTTGTTGTCATTTTGTTTTTGTTTATAATATAAATTTACTTTAAAATAGGTTTGTCCTTGGTCTTGTAAACAGGGACTGATGGCTTTGTTTTTGTAGTCCAGTCAGTGGAAGAAGTTTTTACTTTTTTGGCTCGGGACGTGGAAGTAGCTTTGGTCGCTGTCTTTCGGACTATCACACTTTTACCGTTTCGGAAAAAGTGTTCATCATCTCGCTTTGCAAATTTGTCTCATCGTTTAAGTTCCATTTTTTGTTTTTGTTAAAATATAAAACGACCGTATTATAAACAAATGTTTTTAAAAATAAATAGAAAAATAATTAAAAAAAATTATTTTTAAAGTAGCAATGCTACGGATATTATTTTAATAAGTATTATCTTGTCAGTCGTCTGTTTATATTTCAACACTTACTCTGTATCTTCACGAGAAATTAAAACAGGCAATGCAAAAAAAGTCTCAATTTTATGTTGAAATATCTTTATATTTACATATATTATTTTTGGTTTATATCAACAAAAAAACAATGACAAAAAATATCAAAATAATCTATCTTATCTTTTCTATCCAAATTTTGGGCTGGGGAATTATCAATCAAAATTTTAATATAGCAGTGTTTGGTATCGTAAATTTGATACTACTTGGAGTTTGGCTGTTTATGGACAATGATTTTGAAAATATAAATTTGTATTTCCAGAGGAAATTTCAAAAAATCACACCTGAAAATATTGATGAAGAAGAAAATACTTCTTACAAAATTTTAGTTAATATGATATTCTATTTTACCAAGCATTATCTATTTATATTAAGTTTTTTCATATTATTTATATGATTTTTAAACAACTATTTTTTTGATATTTCAAGGATAGATTTATGATGGGCAGGATTTCGATTTATATTATTTAGTATTATAAACATCAAAAATATATACAAATGAGAGATCTATTTTGCATATAAAAAACTTTATCCTAAACATATATATCTTTTATTGAGTTTTGTAGTAATTGCACGAACATTTTCCTACCTCAAAGATTTGGACATCCTTTCAAAAACTAGTATAGCCTTTGTATTGTGAAGTATTTTTTATTTCATGATTATAAAATTCTCCTGACTAGACAAAGTAAAAAAGTTTTTTTCAATGAATAGCGTCAGAGTATATTTAATTTTTGATATATTATTTATATGATTTTTGGTAACACATTCTTTACCTCAATTCAAACAATATCTCTCTCAAGAAAAAGTTATTTATAAAGACAAGATTGTAGAAAAATCTGTGGAAAAGATCGTTTACGTCTATACAGGCGGAAAGCAATTGAGTTGATGAAATCTAACTGGGAAAAATCTCACCTGAAATTCTTTAACTTGAAATCTCGTTTTTACTTGAGAAACATTGTTATCCTGATTTGAATATCTGAAAGAAAAAAAGAATTTAACTTACTATGACGTAATACCTTACCTCGTAGCAAAATATGAACTTAACTCAAACGGACTACCAAACATTGTATTTGATAATCTCTCTATCAAAGATCCTCAATACAACGCGTTTAAAATTGCTTACAGTAAAAAAATATTTGGGAAAAATTCCGACCCAAAAACCGTTTTGAAATGTCAAAATCTTATAGTGGTTATCTGACTTTTGGAATGATGGAAAGTGGACTACAACAAAGACACTGTCTTTGACGAATTCTGGAAAAGATCACAAAGAAACTGAACATCAAAAAAAGTTTGATGCAATAAACAAACAGATTTGATAACTTACAAAAACCTTATATTTTAAAGAAATCACAATGTTTAGAAATTGAGACTTTTTTGAATCCAAAATACAGACTATAATAAAAGGAGACAAAGGCATGAAAGATAAAACTTTACCACAAGCAATAGCAGAGATATCAAATTCTATTATAATAAATTTAAAACAAGAAGGGACTGACTTTAATTCTTTAATGTGTTTTCACAATATAAGAAGAAGATATGAAATATACAACTGCTGTATAAAAATATGATCCCAAAGACGAGTAGAACATTTCAGCGATGCGATAAAGGAAGAGATATGACTAGTTCTTCTGATAAGATATCTGACTTATGTAAAATGTGTTTATGAGAAGAATCATGCTGCCTTTGGTAGAGTAAACGATACCTCCGCAGACATGGCCGACGTAATTGGATGATTTTTCCCAGACCAAAAATCCAGACTTTCCAAATTAAAAAATACTTTAAGATACGTGGATTTGCAAAAATGAATAAACAGAAACGAAGATTATTTGATATGAAATCTTATAAGAGAATGATGTATGCAGTATATGACAGAAGAATATAGATACTATAAAGAATATATAAATCAACAAAGGCATGAACTTTTCAACGTTTTTGGTATAAGATTTACTGATCTACAATGGACACAGGAAAAATTAAAATTATTAAAAAAAGTTAACAGAGACTTCAATGAACTTGCATGAAACCTTATTTATGAAGCTGATTACCAACTTTACAATCTTTGACTGGCTCACAATATAAAGATGCTGACCGTAGCAGTCGAACATATGAAAAAATAATTTATCTCGTGATGATATTATGCTAGCAAAAAAATTAAAAAAATGAGATACAATTTGAATTGTTACTCCGTCCAAACCAATATCTCCTTCTAAAAAAATATATATAGACAACTGCATAGATTATTTAAATTCAATCTGACTGAATACTAAATTTTCTGATAATGCTTTGGGAACAGATAAATATTGAATCTCATGTGGAACCAGACAGCAAAAAGCCAATGATATAAATAACATGTTTGAAGATAAAAGTATAAATGCCATATGGGCGGTGCAATGATGATATACTTCAAACCGAGTTTTGGATCTACTTGATTTTGAACTTATAAAAAACAATCCTAAAATATTTATGTGAAAAAGTGATATTGATATGTTAAATTTGGTATTAAACGCCAAATCTGATCTAATCACCTTTCATACCCCAGACATAAAAATATGAAGAGGAAGAGAAATGGATTTTGATTATTCCCAAAAATGGTTCCAGAAGAGGTTAATGGAATGAGAAATATGACAAATAGAAAGAAACAGCGAATGGACTTGTCTAAATGAATGAGTTGCAGAAGGTAAAATTTTGTGATGTAATCCTGAAGTGATTTTGAGATTAGCATGAACCAAATATTTCCCAGATTTTCAAAATTCAATATTATTCTTGGAAGAAGAATATATAGATAATATAGGTCTTATCTATTGCAAACTTGAACAATTAAGACAAATATGAATCTTTGACCAGATAAGATGACTGGTAATATGATATATTCACGGATACCAAAATGAGAAAATATTGGAACAAAAACCAAAAGTTGATATAAATTGAAATAAAGTAAAATTTGAAGATATTGTTTGTGATGTAGTTAAAGATTATAATTTCCCTATATTAAAAATAAATGAATTTGGGCACTATTGTCCAAATACGTTTTTACCTATCTGAGCAAAAGTCAGACTTGATGCTGCAAACAAAAAAATAGAAATAATTAGTGAAATTTTATTATAAAAGCAAACATTCTTGCAAAAATAATAAAAAAAATATTGAATTTTTGTCAAAGCTGGATATTATTAGGTATTTATTGTTTAAACAAAACTTATGTATTACTCTTTAAATTTGTTGAAAAAATACATCAGTATTTCTGATGACGTCAAAAGTATTGCAGATAATCTTACACTCAAAACCTGTGAAATAGAAGAAATTATTTCCCGCAGAATCCCAAAGGACGTAGTAATTTGAAAAGTTATGCAACTCTGAAAACATCCGGAAGCCGACAAACTTCTCGTTACACAAGTAGACTGCTGACCTGCAGGTCAATATCAAATAATCACCTGATGAGAAAATATTAAGGAATGATTTTTTGTGCCGGTGGCTTTGCCTGGCTGTTATTTACCTGAAATAGATCTCAAAATAGAGCCTCGCCAAATGAGATGACTTGACTCCAATGGAATGATTTGCAGTAAAAATGAACTCTGAATAAAAGAAGATTTGGAATATCACCGGATTTGGCTGCTTGATGAAGATTTTGTAGATTTGACTGATGAAGATTTGTGAAAACCTCTTGCTGAAAAATATACTTGGCTGGAAAATGATATCCTTGATGTAGACAATAAAACTTTGACCAACAGACCTGATCTTACAGGACATTTTGGTATCGCTGTAGAGTTAAATAGTATTTATTCAACTTTTTGACCAAACTATCTCAAATACAACAAAGCTGCCGACTATATCAAAGATTTTGAAGATACAAATATTGCAGAACTTTTGCAGAATTCTACCAAATCAAAGAAAAAAGTTTTGGCACAGAGTGAAGGAGTTTTGACTTATATATTACTGGAAATAAGCGATGTAGAAGTCAAAAAAGCAAGTTTTTATTCAAGGACTCTGCTTGGCGACCTCAAGATGAACCCTAGAAATAACTGGGTGGATTTCTCAAATCTTTTTGTATATCTTACAGGACAGCCTGTACATTTTTTTGATGCAGACAAGCTGGAAGGCAATATCATAGTCAGAGACGCCAAAAATGGCGAAGAATTTACTGATCTTTTTGACAATAAACATATCTTAAATTCTCAAGACGTAGTAATCTGTGATGAGAAAAAAATACTTGCACTTGCAGGCGTGATTGGCTGAAAATCAAGCGGTGTAGATGAAAGCACTAAAAACATAGCTATAGAAATTGCTAATTTTGACGCTGTAAGGATTAGAAAAACATGAACAAGGCTTGGACTCAGGACAGATGCAGAACTTAGATACGAAAAAACAATTTCTCCTATATATTCGCTTTATGTCCTATTGCTTTTGCTTGATGAACTCAAATATTTTGCCAAAGATCTTGGCAAATACACTATCGGAGGACTGGATTATTATATCCAGCCAAATGCGTGAATACTGGAAATGAAAAATAAAAAAATTAAAATTGACTTGGAAGAGGTGCAAAACTTTATTTTTGGAGAGCAAAAAGAATGATTTGAAGATATTGCAAGAGCTATCCTCAAAGGTCTTGGATTTAAAAATAAATGAAACGATTTTATAGTTCCGCTATGGAGATGAACAGACGATATGAATATCAAACAGGATCTTTTTGAAGAAATAGTCAGGATTTACGGCTACGACAACGTATGATACAAAGACATAGTAAACAGCGTCAATTATGTTAAGTTTACAGACGACATCAAAATAAACAGGGAAATAGAAAAAATCTGTGTAGATCAGCTTGGCTTTGACCAGATAGAAACTCATCCATGGGTGCACGACGATATCTTAAAATTATTTGATAAAGATACAGACAAATTATTTTCTCTCAAAAACCCTGCTGTCCCTGAAATATCTCATTTTAGAGACAGCCTTATTTATAGTATGTTAAACGGTTTTGAAAAAAATTTTAGGTTTTTTGATAATATCAAGTTTTTTGAAGTAGGCAAAGTATGGCAAAAAACTGTTGAACATTTTGACTGGAAAGAGCAGAGAAAAGAGTTTGAAAAATTAAATATGCTTCTAGGGATATATAGTAAATCAACTTCTTCATGGAAAGAAGATAATATCTTGAAATTAAAATGATATATAGATATTTTGCTGCAAAAACTTGAGATAACTTGAACTCTGGAATACAGACTTACAAATGATAAAAAATTTCATCCAAAGAAACAAGGAGAAATATTTTTGAATGATGAAAAAATAGGTAAAATAGCAAGTCTTCACCCTATGTATTATGAATATTTTAAATTCCCTGAAAAAGCTGATATAGTTTTTGCAGAACTTGATGTATACAAAATCCAAAATATTTATTTTTCCAAAAAAGATAATTTTGGTCAGTCAAACTACGAAACACTTACAGACCAGATAGTATTTAGGGATTTGAGTTTTGTTCTGTCAAAAACTGCAGATTTTGGTGAAGTAATAAACGCTGTCCAGTCTATCCAGCAAATTAACAATATACAGGTTTTTGATATTTATCAGTGAGAAAATCTACCACAGGATCAAAAAAGTATTTCAATAAAAATAAAGATAATTTGAGACGGCAAAATGAAGACAGAAGACATAAATAAAGTTATGGATCAAGCAATAGCTGCAGTTCAGAAAATTTGATGAAAATTGAGAGGATAATAAAATTTTTTGTGTTAATTTTTTACTACTATTGTATTTAAAAAAATCTTAATCAGATTAGTTTGAAATAAAAATCGCAAAGTATAATATTTTAACTTTATATGATGATAAAACATTTTCAGATAATAAAAACGATGTTTTGAAACTGAATTCGCATTCAAGAGGATTATAGTTATACTTCAAATAGGATATTTTAGAAAGATATAATAAACAAAGCTAAAAATATAAGATAACAAAGCAGTATTTATTATAATTTATAACTTTGCAAATTTTCGCTGATAATGGATATAAAAAATTTTATCTCTCAATATGATATAAACCAAATATTAAAACTTGAATCACAAGATCCGCAGTTTTGTGCACTTTCCAGTGCCCGGCAGCAAATCAAAGTATTGCAGCAAGACGATAAAATTCTTTTGGCAAACTTTCTTTTTCTTGTAATCCAAAATGCTCTAGTTTCCTATCAATTAAGCGGGAGATGAGAAAACCGGCGAGAAGAATTTGGACACAATTTGTCCAATTACTTTAAAACTTCACAGAATCTAAATATCGAAACTAATTTAGCATTCCGAACAAAGATTTTGAAAAACTGCAAAAATAACTGCCGTCTAAACAAAATGAAACTCGATAGAATAAAAAAAACTTTAAAATTTTTCGGGACTTTGAATGACTACCAGACGTTGAAAAATTTTTACAATGATATGGCTGGATTAAATGATTTTTTAGCCCAGATGATGAAGCAAAGAAAAGACGCCAAAACCATAGTTTTTGCAGTGAAAATGTTTGGCTACTGATCAAGGATTGTTTTTGGTAATACTATCACATATCCATTTGATATTTCTATACCAATTGACGCACGCATCATCAAAATTTACGAAAAAAATACTTGAGAAATCAGTTCTTCTCACAGGCAGATTAAAGAATTCTTTGATAATCTATCTATGACTTACAAAATCCCGCCATTACATCTTGACACTGTTTTACGATTAAAATACTGGAATTTATTTATATTTAGAAACAAAAAATGAAATATCTAATGTATTATCTTATTATAATAAATTTACTAGCGTTTATTTATTTTGGGATAGACAAATATCTTGCTGTCAAACAAAAATACCGCGTCTCCGAAAAGCAACTGCTAATACTTACTGCTTTGGGTGGATTTTTGTGAGCAATACTTGGTATGCATTTTTTTTCGCACAAGACTATCAAATCCAGTTTCCAGATAAGATTTTGGACAATAGTTGGTCTATGGATTGTTGTTTTGATAGTGCTTTTGAAATATGGAATTTTGTAAAAAAATTTAAGTTAGATAACTATATATGTATTTATGATTATAATCTAAACAAATTTAGAAATCTTTTATAAACATTATTTATATTTGTATGGAACTACAGGAGGAGTAAAATCATATAACCACAGGGACCATCAATTTATCACGCGAAACTCTTCTATATATCCATCTAATGAGTTTAGACCTCAGTCAGTATCTCATCATATGACAAAATTATTGTATGTAGTAGGAGTAAAAAAGGCTTCTCCATCAGCTAATATCCAACTATTAACATATACACCATTTAAAAAAATCTTTAATGTATTTGATGAAGTACGAATAAGTGCTATATGATATCGGGTATCTGGTTTGGGATCCCATTCTGTTACGTCTTTTAAAAGTCTCCATCAAGTACCGTTATTTGATACTCACAAAACCAGTCTATCTCCAAAATGAGCCATAAATATACTTGCCTGTCATTTATCCAACCGACTACCATGCATAAATAAATTTTCTACTCTCTTCGGTTGATTTATTTTTACCCAAAAGTCTATAGAAAAAGGCGATGCTCAAAAGGAGAATCCCGTGCTGACAGGAGTTTTTATATAACTTCCACTACCGTCGAAATAAATACTTGTAGTTCAAAATTTAGCTGTCTTATTAGTATGTACAGGATTACCAACTTTGGTAAGAGTCAAATTATAAAAAGAACTATCAGTAAAAGTTGTAGATCAAGATGTTGTTTCTGACTGCAAAAGCAAAGGGGTTTGAGATACATATCAAGTAGAATATCTATCATACGGCCATGTCCAAGGTCATCAGGTAGACGACATATCACAAAACGCCGATACTGGCTGCATACTACCTGTGAGATCAGGGTCTATCATATATGTTCCACTTCCCAAAACTGCTCCTGTATAACTATAAGGACTTGTAGCATTTTTGTATTTATCACAACTTTGTGGATAAGTTCAGTCTACCCACGCATTAGGATTATCCCAGCTTCCACTTCATACTATTATTCATTTGTATGCAGAACAAAGATCTGGAACTCATAAATTATCTCAAGAACATGCCCATGTATATCATCAAGTTAATACTGTAACGGCACTGCCTGTTCATGATGTACATAAATCCTGACTAGGTGTAGTATTCCGTAAAAAAGTTTTTAGATTGGAGGATCAACACTTCCCATTTGCTCAAATCTTAGTACTATCCACGCTAAATAACTTCCCTCAAAGAGCATCTTTTATTACAACTCTTACCTGATCTGGAGTATTTATCTTTCATGAAAAAGTTTGAATAACATTTGTATAGACATTCTTATCATTCATAACATCTGTATCAAAATAATCACTTACATCTACGCTCGAAACAGTTTCCATATTATCCAAAGGTTTTCATGATTCTACAACTCACAGCATCCCGTTGAAAATCATCGTAGAATCTACCAAAAACAAACTAGGACATCACCACAAAGTATAAGTAGCATCAGCATTTGTTATAAGAAATCAATTGTAATTTCCCACAACTTCAGCTACATTGAAATCCATAAATATTTCATCTCATATCATTTCTCTAGCAGTACTCTCCATATCTACTTTCAATTGATATTTTTTAAAATTATTTGTCACACTATAAGAGTAAATATCGTCTGACCTCAAGTCTAAAGATAGTTTTGTATAACGTCTTATATTTCATTTTACTGTATTGCCAAATATTCATTGATACCAAGCAGTTTGATTCCCTGTATCTAACACGGAGGTTACTTTATCCGGAGACGGAAAATCTCAATTAACCAAAGAATATGATTCAAGTGCTGACTGCATCATTGTCATATCTCCAAGCCTTATGGAATCTCTTGATTTTATCATCCATTTATTTATGTAATAAATAGATAAAGTTATAAGCAAAACAAGAATAGTAAACACTATTATTAATTCTATAAGTGAAAAGGCTTTAAATTTTTGTTTTTTACCCATTTTTTAAAAATTATTTTTAATTGACCAATTTTAAATATTTTTGTGTTTTTTACAAGAAATTATTGAAGGAATTTTATTTTTTATATATCTCCGTCTATGATATTATTATATGTTCATTCATTACATATCTCCATTATAAGTTTTTTAAGTTGGTTCGGTCTCTTGACAAATGTTAAAGTCATTTTTCAAGATCAATATTTCTCTCAAGTTTGTCATGGGACAAGCTCAGCACTTCCATCAGATAAAAATATCAAATCTCAATATCCTAGGATATTACCAAGTAATGAAGCTCTATATGATCTTATAGATCTTATCTTTTTGATAGGGAAAGATTTGTAGCTACTATTAAGCAATCAAAGTTGACCATAAGTGATTATTTCGTCGGGATTTACTATAGTGAAATCAAATCTATAATGTACGTATATATTAAAAATATATTTTAATATCACCAAGAAGAATATTACCCAAAGCCCCAAAACAATATAAGACAATATATCCCAAAAAGAATGAAGAAAATAAATTAAAAAAAATACTCCCAAAGAGAGTATTAAAAATCCCAAAAAAGGAAGAATTCATTTTACAAGCCAATAATAATTTGATCTGGTAATTAATAAAACGCTTTTTTGTCAGTACTTTTGGATACTTTCCTGATATTCTGTCTCTCTAAGTTCTGTGTCAAAATTATTAAATATTTTCATTCCTTTTGTTTGTTTTTTATTGATAAATAATTAATTTTATATATTATATATTGTTTTTAAATCATTTTTCAATATTTTTTTTAAAAAAAACCTTACATATTTAAATGTAAGATTTAGTATTTTTACATATTTGGCAAAGCACCTGATCACATCATATTTGCGATATCATTCGGATCAAAACCAAGTATCTCTTTTGTTTTTTCAGCAACAACCTCTTGGGCTTTTTGTTGTCATTTCATAAAACAAGCTTTGATGGCATTTTCAAGAACAGCCTTATTTGCTACAGTAAGCAATGTTTCATCTTCTATTCTAACATCTTTTACTTTCATTTCTCCAGTAATGTCTATTACTACGCCACTTTCTTTTGCTCTAATAACAATATTTTTTAGAGCATCTTGTAATTTTTTGTATTTTTCATACATTTGTTTTAGTTCTCATACGTTTCAAAACATTTTTATATTATTTAAATAATAAAAGTTTAAATAAGTTTTTTTCAATATTTCATAAGTTTGGTTAGCCTCCCCTGCTTCTTTTCTTTTGACAGTTTCCTCAATCAAAATATTTTGGTTATTCTAGTTACTCTAATCCCACACATTCACAATGTCATTTTCATAACTTTGATAGCTGGATTTCCAAATAGATAGTAATATATACTTGGTCAATCTGCTGTGACTATGATATGTGCAGTGCGTCATTTTAGTAGTTTTTGAGGCAACAACGTTTTATTAAATTTATAAGCAAATCATGAAAGCAAAGTCCTATCCAAAAACCCTTTTAGAATAGCTGGCATGTTATACCACCGGGTAGGATACACAAATACCAAATGATCAGCTCGTAAGATATCTTCTTGAAAAGAAGAGACATCATCATCTATATTTTTATCATTAATTCAAGTGATAAGATTGGTATCGAATTGCTCTTCAATAAGATTTATTCTTTTTATAATTCAGCATCATTCTTTGACTCATTTTTCATAATTATCTGCTAACGCTCAACAAAAGCTATTTAACCTCGTATGACCCAAAATAAGCAATATTTTCTTCATCTCTTGCAAATTATTTTTTAGACTTTTTAGTTTCTTTTTTGTCTGACTTTTTACCAGCAAGTCATTCAAGTAATCTTTGATAAAGTTTTTCTTCGGCTTCGAATTGTTTTTCCCAATCAATTTGACCAAGCTCCATAAGTTCCACAAGTTTTCTAAACACTAAAAACTTTTGTAAGCTTTCTTTACTAGCATTATTTATATCGTTAGCCATTTTTTCTCTATTTTCCTGTCATTGTTTTTCTAGATATTCCTTGAATTTAGCTTCTCAACCAAGTCTGTCCTGCAAAGATTGATATCTTGATTTAATTTCTAAATCAATAATAGTCTTTGGGATCTCTACATTCAAACTTTCCATGGATTTTGCTATAAAATCCTCTATGGTTTGAACTAATCATGTTTCATGCTTTTGAGTTTTTATAACTTCAGATATTTTTTCTCTCAATTCCTGTTCTGTTTTTAATCCATCTTTCTCAAAGAATTTAACAATATTTTCTTCTGTAAATTCAGGCAATACAACTTCCCTAATATCAATGATATCAAACTCCATTTTCTTTGGAGTTGCTATCTCTTTTTTTGATTGAAGTAATATTGGTAATTTTTTATCATAATCTATCTCAAATTTTTCTGATTTTTTCCTATTAAGGAATATTGTTTTGAGCTCTGGGAATTCTTCGAATTCTTCTTTTGCAAGGATAGCAGATCACTTATCCAAAACATTACCGTCTTTATCTTTGTATTCAAATCTTACTTTGAAAATACTATCCATAGTTACGGCTTCTACTTCTTTGTAGTCAGCATACTGTCTTTTGATATTATTTATAGCATCATCTATTTCTTTTTCGGTTACAGCTTCATCTATAGGTTTAAGTTCATAGATTTTCCAGTTATCATTTTTTACTTCTACCTCTGGATAGACGTCAAGCTTAAATGATAATTGTACTTTCTCTCACTCTTCTTTTTGATTGAGATCATATATTTGTCAGATAAATCTTACATCAGAATTTTCATCAAGAACTTTATTTACTCACTGATGAATAGCCTCTTCATATATTCATACTTTTAGATATTCAGGTTTAACATTTTGTTCTACCATATTGAGAGGTACGTGCCCTTTTCTAAATCACTGCACGCTCATATCTTTTTGGAAATTTACCAAAACAGCTGATTTTAGTCAGTCAAAGTCCTCTTTTGATACGGTCAAAATAATTTCATAATTTGAATTTTTTCATTTAAGAAGTTTGTAATCCATAATATATATTAATTGAAATAAAAAAATTATTTGCGTAAAATATATAATATTGATTATTTTTTATAATTCAATAGAAAATTTCATGTTTTGGGAAACTGTTTTTGACTATTTATTTATAAAACAACGATAAGGATAAGATGATGTAATAGGTCAAGTATTGGGAGTTCAAGTTGATCGTGCGTATAATATAAACCGCCGGTAAGGGGAAGTATTTGGATTTGCCCGCATATCATCAACCATATCATAATTTACACTAGCATTGACTAGATTACTTTTTGCTGCTATTACTATTTCACCATAACTCGGCAATCTTCAACCGAATCTATCAAAACAATCTTTTTCAGCATTTGGGAATGTGGCTGCTGTATTAGCATCATTTTGCATACATCAAAGTATATTTCATTGATTTTGTATCAAAACAAATCAAGACGGACAAGACATAGATTTATCAACTAAAGCATTTCGTTTAGAAGCATTTAGAGTTTCCCCAGCACCGACATAAAGTTTATTTGCTTCGATCTCGTTGGTAGGACTAGTAGTCTGCCGTGCCCTGATAAATAAAAATCATAGTATCAATACAGTCAACATTCAAAATCCAATAAAAAGTCATGTTAAATAATTTTTTAGATATTTCTTCATTTGTATTTCTAAAAAATAAAATAATTTTACCAAGTCTTGGCTATCATGCGACATGAATAAGTAGTCGAACTACTAGAAGGGCTTAATATAACTCATTCAGTAGTTGTTGGATTAGTTCGTTCTATTTTTAGATTTTTACTAGATCATGAAGCATATCATTCTAATAAAACTTCAGTTCAGTTAATAGCGGCAGATCGTGTCGTAACAACATCTGAACCTCAAGCATATCATAAGTATTCATAATTTGTTCAATTATCTATATTTATTCTGTATGCAGGTGCTCATCTTTGAGTAGAGCAATAAAATCAAACTAAAATTTTACCGCTTGCTCCAACCGGAACATCAAGACTCAAATCACTAATAGCAGTCCATCCAGCACTAGCAGGCAAAGTTATATCATGCGTTACTTTAGCTTGATAAACTTTGAATCTGTCTATCATAGTATTTCGTTTGGCTGCGGTCAGCGTTTCACTGCTATTTACATATAACGATGTTGGTGTGGCATCACTAATATTAGGATTGGTAGAGGTCCGGGCTTTTAGTAAAGCATAGGATCAAATTCAAACAACAATTAAAAAAGTCGCTGACGCTATCAGTCCGAATTTTATTGCTTTTATATTTTCTCTCATATTAAAAATTTATTAATAAAATATTTTTATTAAATGATAATTAATATTTTTTATATTTCAATAGTTTCTTTTACAAAAGATTTCTCCAAAACTCCCACATAAAAATAGCACTGCTTTGTCCTACATTTAGAGATTCTTTGATTCCTTTCATCGGTATACTTACTACGTAATCAGATTTTTCCATGGTCTGTGCCAAAACGCCGTCTACTTCATTTCCAAAGATTATAGCAAAATTTTGGTCTATTTTGGTAAAATCAAAATCTTTGAGCGAAATGCTATTTTCTCCGGTTTCAGCAGAAATCAAAGCTTTATAATTTTGTTTAGCAAAATCCAGAGCTTTATCACTATCCAGAAATTCAAAGATTTTTACTGTTTTTTCAGCTCATAGTGAAGTCTTTTTTACTTTTTCGTGAGTGAGAGGTGACGCTGTATAACCAGATATTATCACATCAAACCCAAACGCATCTGCAGTACGAACCATATTTCATACATTGTATGCACTACGTATATTTTCCAGTATTATTGCTGCCATTTTTTATTCATTAAACTCTAAATTATGTCATCAATTTTTCAAAATATTAATTTTTACAAAAGGATATTTTGTGTATCTTTTTGTATCATAATTCTTTATATCTACGACATTATCCGTTTCAGATATTGTCAAAATAACAGTTCATTTATAATCATTTTGAGATAAAAATTCAAGGAAATTTCATAATAAATCCATAGGTTCGAGCATATCAAGACTCCTTATATAATTTTCATTAACAAATATTCATTTTTTATGATAAAATCATTCTTTGGTTTTTATAAAATTTTTCATTATCTGTAAATTTGGCACAGGAGCCCAAAGATGTATTTCTCTAACTTTTTTTATTAAGCAGCATTTTAGCATCAAAGAAATCATGGCAACTATTCATCATTGAGAATGAGCCTGAATATCTATACATCATTCCTCATCAAGTATGTTCTCAATTTCCTGGGCAGTAAAAAATATTGTAGACTCTAGATCTCTAGTAAATCATTTGAAATTTTTTAAATGTCAAATAATTCCTTCCACAATTTCTTTGGTTATAGAAGGATACCTTCTTTTTAGTTTTAAAAATACTTCACTTACTGGATATCTTGTCAAAAATGCTATTAATTTTTGCTCTGAAACTTTTTTAATATTTTTTTGAACTATTATTTTATCTCATTTTATCCCATCTCTAAAAATACCATCTTCAGTATTACTAAATCAAGGGATATAAACAGTTTTCATATTTTTTCAAAATTTTGTAAACACAAACTATATTATATACAAATTACACTTTTAGTCAAACCTTTTTACAACAGACCTCAAACAAGTAATCTCAAATCTCTGTCTGTATCAAAAATATTTTTTAATTTTTCAAAATTCTGGTCAGGCTCCAGCATAAGTGTAGCAAGCGCATCTATTTTATCAAGATCTTTTTGCGATACATCTGATAAATCTGCTGGAGTCAATTTTGGGACATGGAAATATACTATTTCATTATTCATTAGGCAGTGAAAATCATAAAATAATGACCACAGAACAGTTATTTTTCATCTCACAGGTTTTGCATTCATAAATCTTAATTCATCATCTTTACCCAGATTTATATCAGTCCATGCTCTAGCAGGAAAATCAAACTGATCATCTTTTATATCAAAGGGATCTATAGCAGGATTTCCCATACTCATACATCCGTCTACGTCTATAGTTACTCGTCTAGCTGCAGAAAAATCATAGTATTGCACTATCCGGTGATCCCAGCTAAATCAGTCTGTAGTGAAATATGAAGCATTTCAGCTTCTTACTCTGGCAGGGATTCATTTAGATTTCAGTATACTTGCTGTGGTAATAGCAGTAAACCTGCATGTCAAAACCATTTTATCTGCTTCGTTTCTGTCTAGCGTAAAACCTCTATCATCTCTACGATAAAGTTCAGTCAAGATGCCTCCGACTGTAGGGAAATTATCATCTTCCGGCTGTCTATACCAAGGAACTTTGGTCATATCTCCAAACCTAAGATCTGCATTTGATCAGACATTGCCATCTGCCAGAGTAGTTCTATGTATAAAAGTCTTTCTTATAAGATAAGAAAGTTCTTTGATATCACTGGGTAATTCTTTTAAATAATCTTTGTAAAGTCAAGGATCGGTATACTGACTAAACTTTAGATAAAAATCTAGTATTTCTTGATTCATTTTTATTTTTTACAAATTACTCTTTTTTATTCTTTTATTCCTCTTTTTCTATTTTTTCAAAGAAAAATTTTTTATATACAATATAAATATTTATATATAAAAAGCAACTTATTCGTAGAAAAAGACTATAAACTCTTAATAATTTATTATACTTTTTACAGCATCTTCCAACTCTTTATCTTGATCAGATGAAGATGTATTTTTGTTTGTAGTGACTTCAACAGCTATTAGAGAAGTATCAAAATTTATATACCTATATAAAGACTCAAATGCGTTTATTCTCAAAACCTTTTGATCAGCGTTAAATTTTTTGAGATCAGCAAATGGATAAAGATTATACTTTTTTGCGATATCAGCATAGGATTTAAACCAATCATCGTCTTTGATATCCAACCAAGATGTAAAAACACTATTTTGAGAGATGCCATATGTTCTTCCAAACAAAGTAAGAAGTTCTGCTTTGGTAATAGCTTTGTCAGCCTGAATTTTGCCATTAGTTCATTTGGCTATTCAATCTCTAAATCACATATAAATATAGGGAGCATATCGTTCTGTTCAAGAAATATCACTAAAGAATTTTCAATTTTTACTCATGTAACTATTCATCTGATCTGTAAAATCTTCCAAGTCATCTCAATACCTTTGTCTAATTATAAGAGTAATAATTTCTCATTTGGTAATTGTAGTATTTGGAAGAAGTTTTCAAGAAGATCATTTTACTATCCCCTGATCATTTAAATCTCCAATATCTTGTCAGTAATTACTTTTGATAGAGTAATCGTAAAACAAATCTGACGTTACAGTTTTACTGGCGTAAAAAGATTTGGAACTTCAATTATAAGTTACGCTTATTTTATAAGAAGAAATTCTAGGAGCTTTTATATTTACTGTTACAGAAGATTCGCTTCCTACTAAATTACTATCATAAATTGTAGTATTAGAATTATTTGAGAGATTTTGAAGGGTTACAGTCATCTTTCCTTTCAATTTTGTAGATACCTGATTTCATAATTTATCAACTGGATATATGGTGTAAGTGCTTTGAACTGTTTTATAAATTTTGTCCGGTCAGTTTACCCATATACCTACAGTATCCGCGCTAGTATCATATACGCTTATAGTTTCAATTTTTTTATTTTCACCATCATTAAATACAAGCTGTCAATTTCCCACTTGATTTCAATTTATTACTACTTCATATTTGTTACTACCGTCTGGACTTATAATATATTTTGAAAGTTTTAGCACATCATTATCAGTAGTAATAGAAATAGAACCGGTTGATCATGTGGTATAGACTGTCGCTATTATACTATCACCAAGTGAAAGTTTCTTTTCTATTTTAGTATATTTAATATCTGTTATTCTAAAATTTTTGTTGACATAAGATGCCTGAACTACGGCTGTTCCCTGGATAATATTTGATGCAAGACTTGTAGAAGAAGCATTGTTTCACATTTTTTTCTCTACGAATGTGATTGGATCATAAGTTTTATCTTTGACACCTGCTACGTCGTTAAACCGATTACTAAATAACTGTTTAGCCATATTTATATTTTCTACTTGGCTGAGTTCTCATATTTTATTTATTTGAAAATGAAGATGAGGAGCAGTAGAGTTTCAAGTACTTCCCACTGTTCAGATATATTGTCATCTGCTAATAATATCTCATTCTTTGAGGTCTGGAGAAATTTTGTCCATATGAGCATAAAAAGTTGCTATAATCATTCATTCATAGTTAGTAGCTATAACTATATAATTACCAAAACCATTACATGAAGATCACGGACATGGTGTCTTTAAATTTATTACAATCCCATTTGCCATAGAATATATAGGAGTACCTACAGCTGTCACGAAATCCACACCAGCATGACTACCAGTATCTTTTAACCACCGCTTATCCATAATCTCACTAGCTGTCCACCGTCTGGTTATCAATCTCTTGTAAAAAACAACTGATTCTCTTTCTGTCGGATCACTTATTTGATCCCAAATCTTGCTTACTGGGACGTATTTATATTTTTCAATTATATCTGAAGCCTTTTGAGGGAAAGTTGTTTTGAGACTGTCGTCAATATTATCTCGGGCAGTTGCTTTGATAGTAGCATAGTCATTGACTTTTCCCCAACTGACCACTTGTTTGAGAGGCCGTATTGCTGTAGTATCCTTTATTTTGTCAGCGTTCATAGAGATACTACTTCACTGCAAAAGTCATGCTATATCTGCACGGTTAAAGGTCAAACTAAATTTATCAAGATTTAATAAATAAGTTCAAGCTATAAATATTATAGTCAAAAATATAATTTTTTGATAAAGATTATAAGGAGGCTTTTGGTTAGAGATAAAATTTTGAATCTTAACTTTTTTGTTTAAAAAATTGTTGGATTTTATGTCTTTCATTTTTTATTTATATTTATATTTAAATTTTTATGCTTAACTCATTATAATCAAATTGCTTTGATTTGTCAAAAATTTTACATACTTTATTTCACAAATTTTTTTATTTAGACTTGTTCTTTTTGCAAAAATCATTAAATTTATATATATTTATTTCTCCTCAAAAAATGAGTATAGATTTTATCGATAAAAATAATTTACTATGAATAGGAAACTCTGCTGAAGAATATTTTTTTGATGTCTGAAACATTAACATAAAAACAAATAAAAATCAATTACTAACTTATTACAAAAATTCTTTTCATGAAAAGTCTACAAAAGAAATAGGAGATAAAATGACAATCTTTTTTAATTTTGACAGAAAAGAAATTATCTTAAGCAATCTAAATAAAGACGCCTTTTTTTATTCAACAAATATTTATCAACGATACGATGAGGATAAAAATCAATTTAAATCTTATATTTATGATTTTCCAAAACAAGAAATAGAAGATATGAACGAAATTATTTTTACTTTATCTGGTCAAGAAAATTATCTGAAACTTGAATGAAGTCTCGTAGAAGTAGAAACTTTGGGAGATGAAAATAAAATTTTTGAAAGAGTAAAATCTGCTATAGAGATGAAAGATTTTGAATTTATTTTTTCTTTTTTATTTGGACTAGTTTTGTCCTACGGAAAATTTGATATAAAAGAAGATGCACTGCTTGCTGCCAAAATACATATTCCTTTAGTTTGAAATCTTATAAACAAAAAAGAAAAATTTGATGAGATTATAAATTTTTTGACTCAAAACGGAATTTTCGCAAAAACTGATATTTTAAACAAAAAGTTTGGCTACGTTTATCAAATATCTATTACTGACTGGGAAATTTTGCAAAATTTTGTCTATTTTCTCAAACCTATAACTTGAGATCTCACAAACGTGAAATATCAAAAAATGCAATATTTTAGAGAAAATATCAAAAATTATGTTGAAAAAAATCAGAATATTGATAATATATATAATCACACCCATGTTTTAAAATATCTGGAAAAGTAAAAAATGGCAAGAACAAACAAGATGTGAATCTTGAAAAAGAAAATGCAATTACAAAAACAAAAAAAAGTTTTGTGAGAAGGCTCACAAGAAACTGATATGCAAAAAAGACCTATTGAAAATCCAAAATGAAATAGTTATATGCGGTTTGTGAGAACCGGCAAATACGTCTGCGATACCACTTCTGTACGTGAAGATCCAGACGGATACAGAATCAAGAGGAAACCAAATTCCGGTGAATTTGATTTTGAAATGAGAGGAGATACCAGCTATTGATACAGAAGATATATCAAGAGACAAAGGCACTTAAGAATTAAATAAGTGGCAAGACCACTTTAACCGTGGTCAAAGCTACTAACTACGAAATGTAGAGGGATAGTGTAATGGGAACACGGAGGTCTTCGGCACCTCAATTGTCAGTTCAAATCTGGCTCTCTCTGGTTTAGACAAAACTCATTATTTTGGAGCAAATTGAATGGCTGATTTAGCTCATATGATTGCACTTTTGAGTTGTGTATAATGATGTTAGATAACATTAAAAATATTATGGAAAAAGTATTCGAACTTTTTTCTTTTTTTTCAGAAGAAAACATATTTTCTTCGTATATATCAAGTATTTTAAAGAATTTTATGAGTTTATCTCCTGCTATCAAAAAATTTTTGTAGTCATCCAATCATTTTAACTGATTATTAATTGCTAATATTTTTGAATTTATTTCATTGGCAACATTCTCAAATACTGTTTTTGGTAAATAATTATTTATATAACTATCGGTTATTTCACTTAATTTACTATTTAGACTATCTATTTCTTTTCTAAATTCTAATCTCTTTAAGCTCCTTTCCTCCTCATTTAATTTCATTTCAGCTTCGACCATGGTAATGAAATCTTTCCTCTCTTTTTTTGTATGGATTGTTTTTTTTATTATTTCAAAAAGATCTTCCTCTACAATAGAAACTTTATAATACGGAGCAAGACATTTTTCTGGAAAAACTCAACTAATCTGTTTAGGACATTTGAAATAGCGAATTCATTTTTTATCATCTCTTGTCAACTTACGACCACACGAGCAAGTAAATATCTTAGGGAACCTTTCTATTCATTTGGGAATTTTTAAATGCCTATTGTGTTGATCTCTTATTATTTGACATTGATCAAATAAATCTTTATCTATAATAGGAATTATGCAATTCATTTTATATGATTCTCTAAATTCTCATGGTCAGTCTGCTCACCATAATAGATATTCTTCATTTTTCAAGTGTCGAGTTTTAACTCTATATCAATAATACATTCAATTATTTAATATATGTTCTATTGTTTTATTTCAGAAAGTTTTTAATTTAAAATTTTCCATGACTTTATTTCTCAATTCTTTAAATCAATATTGTCATGAGGAATACATTTCAAATATATACTTAACTACTTTCCCTGTATCATTTGGGATAAACTTTCAATCTATTTTATCATATCAATAAGGAGTTCTTCATCAATTGTATCATCAATTTTGTAATTTTTTTCTAAGTCATAGTTTTACACGAAAAGATAATTCTTCAGAATATAGTATTGCACGATTTTGCATATCCCTTATCATATATCTTCACAGATAGTTGTTTAAGTTCGGTTCTGTTACTGATATTATTTCAAATCATAATTTCTGAGACAAATCATCAAGTTTTAAGAAATCTGAATTATTCCTTGCACACCTATCCCATTTAAAGACTATCAAAAATCATATATCTTTATTCTTTTCAAGATATTTAAGCATATCGTTGAATACAGGTCTCCTTCATTTAAAAGCCGAATGATGTTCTTTAAAAACTTTTTCTATAGATAAAAAATTATTCATGCAGTAATTTTCTATCTGTTCTATTTGAGCAGGAATACTTAAGTTTCTCTGAGCTTGTTCTGCTGTAGATACTCTGACATAAGCTATGCATTTTTTATTGTCTTTTCTTTTTAGCATGATAATAGAAGATATTTTATAAATAATCTATTCTTGAGGTTGTTTATCTAGGATAGCAATATTTTCTATAGTTCTTTCCATTCAACATATTTCTGCAACAAAATCATTTAAAACTATAGTTAAGGTCATATCCCTATTCATCACAATTTTTTCAAAGAATACCCTATAACCTTCCTTCCTAACTCTAGTATCCTTTTCAAAAAATCATTTCTTGAATAAATCCAAAAATGAATTAGCCAGATCAAGACTATCAATCTCAATTTTTGCCTTTCTATCATTTAATTTCTTCAGCTCAATAATTTCCATTTTTAAAATTTTATTTTGCATTTTTATATTATCTTCATCTTCTGTATTTTCAATATTAAATTTTCTATCTTCGATTACCCTCTCAAGATAAAGAATTCTTCATGCTACTTCCTTAATAGATTTGATTTGATAACGTTTTGCCATAGCTATTACCTGTCCT
>CALFEN010000224.1 GCA_937950065.1 uncultured bacterium
AATTGATAGTATTATAGGTTTGATGCTTTGCACACAACCTGATACTTTTTTACATTTAAATTATTTTAAAATGAAGGATGTTTTTAAACTAATTAGAAATTGATTTATTTTCTGAAGCAGTGCTCTTATAATCTTATGAATTTGAGGCTATTTCCTAATAAAAGCACGGACCTCAACCAACCCTAACATCGCCGATCCTGATACTTCCGCACTATATGTAAACAGCAACGAAACATTGACAGCAGCAAAACGAAACACGTTGGTAAGCAAATCATTAAATAAATCTATTCAGTGTAGTAAGATATGATGAACATTAAGCCTAACTACTGCTTGAGGTCAAAATTATGTATTTTCAGCCAGCGACTGTTGAGGAACTGTCCCAGATTCTACTTATGTGTGAGCCATAAGTTATATAGAAATAGCTGGGGGAAGCGTATCCGCTTATAGGGTAATTAATCCCTGACAGACACGGAATTCTATTACATGACCCGCTATACGGTTTCGGCACACTGCAGCTTCAGGGACATACAATATATCAGTAATCTACGTAAAAAATTAATACCTAACTTCTTTCTTAAATGAAACTACTTAAAAAAATCGGCAACGAAAATATTGATATAAAAGAATTTAGAGAAGCATCAAGAGGGATATTTAAAGATGAGTATAATCTAATCCCTATACTTTTCGTATCAAAACATAATTATTTCAAACTTCCTTGAGGATGAATTGAGCTACAAGAAAACGAAGAACAAGCATTAATAAGAGAATGTAAAGAAGAAATAGGATGTCAAATAGAAATATCATGAAAGATATGAAAAATTATAGAATACAAACAAGAGATATGACAAAAACAAATATCATATTGCTATTACTGAAAGATAATCGAAAAATGAAAACCATGTTTTACCATGGAAGAGCAGGAAAACGGTTTTGAAATAGTTTGGATGAAAATTGATGAAGCGCTTAATGGATTTAAAGAAAAAACACCAACTTCCTCTATATGACATTTTATATTAAAAAGAGATCTTATATTTCTACATGAATACAAAAACATCATAAGCTGAAATCAAGAAAACTAATACTAGTACAATGTATCTCCCAAATTTATATTATTATAATTATCATATACATAAGTAACTTTAGATACTTTTTTTGAACTTGAGATAGATCCAGACATCTACACACTGTATAGTACCAGATATATCCTGAATATAATCATCTGTCTCATGAAAGCATCCATTTACCTCATTATTTTTCATATTAGGTATATTTTTTATTTGAGAAAAATTATCATCTTTTTCATGGACTATATGCCATGCTGTCTCTCAATCATTATAATTCTTGAGATCGTATATTCTTCATTTACAATATCAATATTTTTTACAAGCTAAAAGATAATCATACATACACTCTTTTGCTGCTCTAAATGAAAACACTATATTTAGAAACAATAATACTATGACTACAGTTATAAATACTGCCCGATATTTTTTCTTCATAATTATAATAATTATCCAAATTAAATTGATTTTTTATCCAAAATCGTTAAACTAATATTTACATTAATTTTTTGCAAGCCACGATAGCTCAGCAGGTAGAGCACTTCCATGGTAAGGAAGGGGTCGTCAGTTCAAATCTGATTCGTGGCTATTTGATCTAGATAAAAAACTTATAATAATAAATTATAAATATTTATGAAGGAATTGGAAGTAAAAATACTAGAAATAGACAAAGAAATTATAATCAGCAAATTACAAAGTCTCGGAGCTACAAAAACTTTTGAAGGACAGATAATTGCTGATTTTTTTATAAATGATGAATGAAAAAAAATTAGATTGAGGAAAAAAGACAACAGAAATATTATAACTTATAAGATAAAACAACACAACGAAAGTATAAACCAAAATATTGAATATGAAACAAATTTTGACAACCATGAAAACATGATTGAAATACTAAAAAATATTGGATTTAGAAAATACTGAAACTCCAGCAAATACAGAATCTCTTACAGCCTTTGAAAAATCAATTTTGATTTGGACAAGTACGAAAATATACCACGACTTGTAGAAATAGAAGCTCAAAATATGAATGATGTAAAAAAATGAGTTAAAATACTATGATATAACATGGATAAAACTTCAACACTTACAGAATGAAAATTAAAAGAATTTTATAATAAAAACTGCAACTAACAAACTAAATTTTTAAAAAATGTCTCACTAAATCTTGAAAAACTTTATTGACCGAATATAAATAATAAAGTCTTTTTTTGTAAAAGTTTTATTTAACTATATTTAAAAATGAAAAATACTATCTTAAATTCATTTATAGGGGCAATAGTATTTTGTCTTACTTGTTTTTTGATACTTTACGCTGTAAAAGCACGGACTACTACCAATCCATGATATAGTGATCCAAATACTTCCGCACTATACGCCAATACCAACGATACACTGACAGCGGCAAAACGAAATACTTTAGTTTCAACCACCGTAAAAAAGAAAATTTACTGTTCAAAAGCAAATGGAACATTAACAACAACAGCAGCCTGATCACAAACTTATACTTTTGTCGCGGCTGACTGTGGATGAGAATTACCTGATTCGAATTATATTTGAGTAGCAGGCGATATGTGGGTTCCTTGAACTTATATATATAATTTTACAACTAATTTTTGCGGAACGAAGTGTGTACGGTTTTATCATGCCTCATGAGCAAGTGGTACATTTAACATATCAGTAACATACTTTCAAAAGTAAATTTTTTTATAATTATTTTCTACTAAACCTTGAAATAATTTGTTATTTGAATATAAACAATAAACTTTTATCTGTAAAAAAATCAATGAGACCAAAAGCAAAAAATATACTTGGTATAGACTGGGGTGAAAAATACGTATGATTTGCATATGTATCAGAAAATGACAATATTGTAATGCCTATATGAAACCTTATAAATGATGGATCAATGTTTTTCAATGTATGAGATATACTTATGAGATACAATATCACAAAAATTGTGATTTGACGACCTGACAGGGAAGAAGAAATTCAAAAAAAAATTGACAGATTTATAGACTCTCTAGGGATGATAGCAGACCCTGAAATAACTATAGAAAGATATAAAGAAGATTATAGTTCAGTGGAAGGAGCTGCCAAAACAGGAGATTTTGATAAATCTTCAAAAAATGATACTCTAGCAGCTATGGTTTTGCTTGAAAGACGAAAAGATAAAATATAATCAAAAAATTATGGATATAAAATACTATTTTATAAGGCTTTTGCAAAAAACTGTATTATTATCAAATTTTTTACAGAGCAAACTGATAAAAAGGAGAAAAATCAAACTAAATTGAAAGGAAAAAATTTTGATGATAAAATGCGATAGAATATGAGATGCTGTATGGTCAGTCTTTTTTTGTGATATTTTAAAACAAAACTATCCAAATTTAGAGATCTCTGTAGTTTCAAATAATTACAATAGGTTTGTGTTTGAAGAAAATATCAGGCTTTTTAAAGAGATTTACTCCATAGACGAACAACCTCCAGCATATTTGGTTAAAAATATCTATAAACTCTTCACTATATTTCTTGAGCCATTTATGGTTTTCAAAAAAAATAAACAACTTTGGGAAAAATTAAAAACGAAGAAATTTGATTATATTTTTAATATCACATGAAGAGATTACGTTCTAATTTCTAAATTCTTGGGCAAGAGCATGTGATGAGGACTCGGGATATTCAATGGGATCTACACATACCCTATAATTTGACACAACGAAATCGGAGCCAAAAAACATATTGTATTAAAACGACTGGACAATATTGATAATATAAAACTAAAAAACATCAAATTACCTCCTATTCCCCCAAGTAAATATCAAAAGAACATTCTGGTATTTATATGATGAAAAATTCCTAATGTTTTATCTTGAGATATTTATAATAAAATATCTACCGATTTACAAAATTTAGGATATAATATAAAGACTCTTTCAGATAAAAAATTTCAGAAAGCGGATTATCTTTTGTCTATCCCGGATAATACGTTTTTTGTAGGAGATGTAAAATATACTGACTTTCTAAAAAATTATGATTTATTTATATGAGTAGATGGTTGAGTTCTACATTACTCCTCTCAATTTATAAAATGCATATCTATTTGTACGAGTACAAACTTCCGGTGTGCGTATCCTTTTGGCTTAAATATCAAGAAATATGAGCTCAAAGAGAAGTGAGCATTTTTTAAGATAGATAACAGACATATCATAATCACAAAACCCCTCAAATGTCAGGGATGTTTCCAGATATGATGCTCCCAAAAAAAGTGTGAAAAATCGCTTGACATTGAAAGCGAAATCTTTATTAAAGAAGTTATAGAAAAGATAAAAATTTAAATTATAAAAATACAAAACAATGACTTTTAAAGTTAAGATGGACGATAAGAAAATCAAAGTAAATCTTGAAGCGACCAACGTCAAAGATGTTCTTCAATATTGTAAGCCTAAAGAACAATTTGTATTGGTAAAGAAATTCGGACTCCTATGAAACAAAGAAATCCCCCTACAAAGAATCGGTAAAGAATATTGACTTACCAGAGAAAGAGTAAGACAAATAGAAAGCCAATGACTTATGAGATTTAGAAGACTTATTATATGAAACGAAAAATACTTGAGAGTAATTGAAGAAGCCAAAAAAATTCTTGATATTAACGGTGGTTTTTTACAAGAAGACGATCTTATAGCCAAACTTATAAACAAATGAATATTTAAATTTTCAGGACAAGAACTTAAATTAATTCTAGTTTCAGACTTTGATATATACTATCTCAAAAGAAATAAATACCTAAATAAAAGTTTTTATTTAGATCCACTGTTTGAAGATTTACTTAGCCAAATGTCTGTACACATTACATGATATTTCAAGAAAAAATCAAAAGCCGAAGACCTGTATGAATTTGCTGATATGCTTAAAGCCGAGTTCTCAAAATTACATGAGAACATCTCTTATCTCAAAAATAACGTATTTTATCTTAACTTTTTCAAAGTTGTAAGATGAATAAGTGTATTTGATGGTAAAATCTGACTTGATAGTTTTATAGAAGTTAATCCAAAAACTATCAAACAAAAAATCGTATATCTATTGAGAAGAGTAAACAAACCTCTTCATTATCAAGAAATATCTACAAAAATCATGGAATGGTTCTCTGACAAACCTGTCAAAGTAAATACTGTTCACAATGAACTTGTAAAAAATTGAGAAGTATTTGTGAATATGTGACTTGGTATTTACTGACTCAAAGAATGGGGATTTGAATGAGGTACTGTAAGAGATATTATCCAGAGAGTACTTGAGACAGCACAAAGACCTATGAGTATCAAAGAAATTATAAAAGAAGTTTTGAAGGAAAAAATGGTAAGTCCAAACACTATAGTTCTTACTCTACAAAAATTCAAAGATGAATTTAAAAGAACTGATAAATGAATTTACGAATTAAAATAACAATACTTTACATATAATAAAAAGCAGGCGCCTAGCCTGTTTTTTTATATTTAAATTTTACTATAATCTCCAATAAGATATCTATAAACACTACGAAATCAAATAAAGGAGATAATATTATAGAATAATTTTTTCATCAAATTCATAATGAATATATAATCCAAAAATTAGGATTAAAATCAAAATATTCTACAGTTCGCAAGTGTTCAAAAAAATTTATTACTTTTGCTTGAATTTGTAAAAAGTATAAATAATATATTATATTATTTATATATTTTTATTCCACAAAATAAAAAAAATGAAACAAGAAATCTTTAAAACGGTTAAAAACTGATTACTGACGTGAGTAATTGCACTGACCGTGGTTTGTGCAGGGTTTTATGTTTTTATTAAAGCTCGGAGTTCTACAAACCCAGGTCTTACTGACCCAAATAGTTCAGCACTTTACGCGAATGCAGGTGAAACCTTGACAGCAAGCAAACGAAATGTTTTGATTAATAAAGTAGATAATGATGTGATTTATTGTCAAAAAAGTTGAACTTTATCAACCCTATCTGTTTGATCACAATTTACAAATTTCACAGCCTCTGATTGTTGAGGAACATTACCAGATTCAAATTATGTCTGAGTAATAAATTATTTAAATATTGCAGGATGACCTTATTTAGCTTCATTTAATGTTGTTTCATCTGCATGGTCAAGTTGTACATGACCCTGTGCACGGTTTTATCATGGTAGTTGAGGAACCGGTTCTTATTGAATTTGAGTGATTTATGTAAAACAATAAGATTTTTTTAAAATAAAAAACAGGCTTTTACACCTGTTTTTTGTTGCAATGCCACTATTTTATTTCAAATAATTCTCCTGCTGTCCTGCCAAATACTTCGTTATTATAAAATTCATACATCATAGTAGGTTTAATATTGTAACTACCAGCGTGCGTCAACCTTATAATATAAGAGTAAGAATATATACCACTATCCAAAGTATTTCTATAGGCAAATAATCTATCAGTTCTATATTCCACTTTTGGGAAATAAAGCATATTCTGTGTCTTTATAAAATCTTTGGCTTGAGAAGATTCTGTGTTTAAATTTACATTAACCAGCTCCGAACCAGAAGGGACATATCATTCCAAAACAATCTGATCTCTAGGCTCATTAGTTATAATTTTATTGTAGACTATCACAAGCTGTCAGACTGATCCTGAAGTAATAGGATTTAAATATTCTATTACTTCTTTTGGATACTGCAGCTGATCAAAGGTTATTTTTCATTCGAGATATTGATACCGTTCAGCCTCTTTAATTTTCAAAACCTTATTATATTCATTGAAATCATAATAATGCCTGATAATAGCAAATCATTCATCTCTAGGCTGCAAATCCTGAATAGGAAGATAATAACTTAATGTCAAATCATAATAAATATTTCCTGTCCCACTCTTCTGTACGTTAAAGATGTTATTTGCCTGTAAATTATTTATTGCAAGATTTTTGCTAAAATTCTCAAGCTTATTTGTATCGTCTATCTTTTGGTCTGCAATTAATTGATCATTTAAATTTATTTTTGCCAACAAATCTACACCATTGAGTTCGCCGGAAGCGTTTAGATAACTTGTAAGTGCATTTATCAAAACAATATTATCTTGAGTAGTTCCAAAACTTCCATTTTGTTTTTGAGACATTATTCGTCTAATACAGTTATCTATGATAGGTTCAATATCTTTAAAATTATCCAGTCATACTTCAGAAACAGCCTGAATAAATCTAGAAGTATTTTGAATTCTCGAATAACTATCTGATTTTCATATAAATGCTCATTTAGGATTATATACAAGCTGTTCATTTATTACTTTGTTTACATTCTCTATTGCTTGCTTTTTGAGATCATCTTTTTCGGACTGTGACAATGCAGTAAGCTTTATAAGTTTTGCTATCACAAGGGTTTTTATCGATAAAGTAGAATTATCTTCCTGTGGCAGACTTATAAGCTTTCGCATCTTATAAGCTTCGTAATCATTTGCATTATAAGTTAGCAAAGAATCTATCGCTTGTAGTCTTAAATTTTCAGGATATCTACAACTATTACCTGTACTAGGAATACATCATTCAATCTGATTCTTATAAAATCTTGTTTTGAGGTATTTCACAGTATTATTGTAGCTACTTTCATCTATTGTATAACCAATATCTCTAATTTTTGACACAGAGGAAAGAATATATGATGTCAATCCAAAGTCAGAATAATTAGCAAAATCCATATATTTTATATCATACCAATAAACAAATCATCCATCAGGATTTTGGAATTTTTTAATTTCTATAAGATAATCCTTGAGTATATCATCTATAGATTTTTTAGCATATCATTCATCATTACTTATCCAATATGATATAAACTTATTTTTGAGATCAGATGGAACTTTTGCAGCATCATAAAGTTTTTTGATATAGACATTTGGCATCACTACTGAAGTCTTTTGCTCTGCACAACCATAAGGATAATTATTCAAGTAATCTATGCCATCAAGTAATGAAGTCATCAAAGTTGCACCAAACGTAATTTTAAGATTTCAAACATTTTTTAGTAAACTAGATAAATCTATATGTTCATCAAAAGAAACGTTATCTGTCTTTCCTACAGTTGCAACAGTTTCAGGAACAGAAGTCTCTTTTATCTGCAAAAACTTCTCTATTTCATCTTCATCATTAGTAGCAGTATTTGTGGCTTTGATATCTATTCTAGAAAAGATATTATCCTTATTTCAAGATACTCATATATCATTTATTGTTATTTCAAAAGGCACTGTCTGTTGATCTCAATTTTTGATAAATACTTTTTTATTAGGATCTTTTATATTTAAATTATC
>CALFEN010000225.1 GCA_937950065.1 uncultured bacterium
TCAAAAAAGTTTATATGAAAAATCCGAAAATCAAAAGATGAATTACGTTGATAGAGGTACTGTTTGCAGTATTGATTTTTGGAATATGAATACTTAGTATTATGACGATGATTATAGAAAATATATCATTGCTCGACAGGATAAAAAATCAGACTACAGCAACATCTTTGGCAAAGGAATGAATGGAGATTGCTTATAATGTTAGAGATTCAAATTTAAATAGATCTGTAAAATGGAATTGTATAGATTCTACGGACCCTGACTGTCTACATGTTTTTTCAGATGGAATGGCATTCCAGCCACAGTTACATACAAACTGATATTATTCAATACTTCCTACCAATTCTGATTTTGATTCAAATGTGCTTTATTATCATAGTTGACCTATCAAAGATATTTATAACTGAACTATGTTTAGTTGATTTTGGTATGATTATGATTCATCTGGTGGTGAAAAAACTATTTTTTCAAGATATATATATTTTGACAAAGCTTATTTGCAAAATTGATGATTGGCTGATAGTTCCAAATTATTAAAATTGGAATCTCATGTAGTATACAAAAAATGAGCTGCCCAGCAGGATGTTGTTTTGGAAAGTTTTATATGAGAGATAAATTAACATGAAGAGAGCCTTTACTGTTATTGAGATGCTTATTTCTACGGTGATTATATGACTTATAGCTGTCATACTTTTTAGGATTTATATTACTATATTAAATATATCTAGCAGGATAGAAAACGAAAAAATTATAAATACAGAATTTTTGTTTGTTTCACAGTCTGTCCAAAATCTTGCTGAAAAATACAATATAGATTATACAAAATATGATAGTACAGAACTCTCTAATAATTATGGATTTGTCCAAACATTGTATCTTACAGGGACTGATTGAAATATAAGTATTTATCTTACAGGTGATTGTGAAGACAGTATTGCAAATCTGAAAACAAAAAATTGTTGGATACAGATGAATAAGGACGGCACTCAAATAGATCTAACTGATAAAAATAAAATTTATATTACTAAATTTTATTTTAAGATATTGCCTTACGATGATATAAAAAATTATAATCTGGAGTTTCATGACATCTATCAAAATTGATTTTGGATATTTTCAGAAAGCTACATAAAAAAATATAGTGAAATAAACCGGCCTTTTAAAGTAAAATTTGATTATCAAAATTTTTATAATATTAGAAAATACGACTTTTAGATTTTAAAAATAATTGATGAAAAAGAAATCATGACACATATTAGTTATAGTTATATTTATATTATTTTTGGTGTCATTTATGTGATTACTTGTAACCAAATATGTAAAAAATGTTTTACTTTTTTCTTCAGAACTTCACAAATATTTTAAAGCATATTATATATGATATTGAGGTATAGAGATAGCTCTTACACAGGTAAAAAACCATCCTTTTGGTTTTGAGGAAACTATTGAATCCAATTCTGATACAAATAGCAAAAATTATAAATATTGTAAATTAAATAAATGTTATTTCGAACTTGAACTCAAGAGTAAATCAAATTACCTTATTGATTCTCCGGATTCAGTAACTCTAAATTCCTGCCAAGAAGAGAATAGTTTTGATATAAGTCATTGAGAATGATTGATTGTCCCTTTGTTTTGGGACCCAAATCCAAATGATGTAGAATGACCTCTGGAAGGAACTAATGTAGCATACCTTTCTGAATGAGATTTTCTTAATATAAAATTAAATACTTACAATTCGGTAGGTAAAAAAATAAGTATATGAGTATCAATAATAGAAGATTTGCAGAGGAATATTATACAAAAAAGTCTGACTTCAATTATGTCATTTCAGCTTCAGCCTGATATACAGGCTTTGGAATATGATAGTAACAAAAAATCTTTTTTGGTATTATGAAATGTAGACTCATCAGGGAATGAGGAAATTTGTATAAATAACCCAGTCCAAAAACTTCCGTCTAAATATGTTGTTATAAATAGTGTGTGAAGATATAATGATAGATTTGTCTCTATCCAGGCTGTCAAAATGAACACTTTACCTGATTATTTGATTTACAATATATTAAATTAAATTTATTTAAAATTTTGCAGTATATTTAAAAATAATAAAAATACTTTATGGAATTAGAAGTTTTTAAAGAAAATTTGAATAAGTTTTTTGAATTGGAATTTTTGGATGACATCAAAATCGTTTATCCCAAAAATAGACAGGAGTTAAATAAATACTATGGGAATGATACACCGTCACGACTTATTTGATTTACCAACAAAAAAGATACCGTATATATTTTGGATAAGGAAAATTTTGAAAAAGAAAGCAATAAGAAATATAATTCATTGGATTACGAAATTACCATAAAACATGAAATAGTCCATTTATATTATCGGCGTAAAACCAAGGCTTGACGACCTATCTGGCTAAATGAATGACTTGCTATTTATCTTTCAGGAAAACTTAAACATCGGCATCCTCATATTGATAAATTCCAAAATTTTTTAAATTTTTATTATAACACTGGTAAGGAGGTATATCACGAATCATGATTTGTGATCCAAATACTTATTGAACAATTTGGGGTAAAGAAATTTCAAGAATTGTTAAAAAATATAAATTCTTTGGAATTCAAACAAATATATTTTGAAAAAATTTTTGAGGAAATATATTGATTTGAAATAATCTACAAAAATATAAATAAGTTTTTAAAATCATAATTTTTTTGAATTTGGGAAATCTATAAATATACCTATTTTTAAATAATAAGTCAATATTAAATATTGTAAAAAAAATATCTTGCTTTTTTAAAAAAAATGATTATATATACCCCTATAGGTAATCTACCTATATCGGTATTAGTTGAAGGAACGTTTAGTTCCACCAAATCATAAAAATTAAGTTTAAAATATTTTTGGGTTAACCTCAACGCTGGAGAGATGACAGATGGCCAATCAATCTTGCTTGTGGGAAAAGTATTTAAAGCAATACCCCTGCGATAAGCGGATGCTGAAGCGGGAAAAGTACGTCACCCGGCACAATTCCTAAAAAGATCCAAAGGGGTGTTTATGAAATGCTGCCCGTGGTTACTTGGTTTTGGAACATTATGCGAATTGAAGGCACGCAGGTGCAATACCCAAGAGTGTGCCTTTTTTCAGACCTACGCCGGGGACGCTGCGGATAAGAATCTTCTCCCTGTCGAGGTATTGGGGCACGAGCAATACTTGGACGATACTCGTCCTGGAAGGGATATTCAGGTCCCTTGCCGTGGAAGGCATCACCAAGCCGCTGCTCTGATCTCCGACTATGACGGACTTCCCCGTGCACACCCCGGAAGCGGACTCTCCAGGTGGAAGAGACATGGAGCTCCGCCTCATGCCTCCGATATGGATTTCGATTGCACTAGATCGGAAGAGCACACGTCTGAACTCCAGTCACTAGCTTATCTCGTA
>CALFEN010000226.1 GCA_937950065.1 uncultured bacterium
TTATTTCTAGTTTATATTTTTTCGGAGTATGTTTTTTTCTTTCTGACATTGTTATTCTTGGTTAATATTAAAAAACTATATATACCTATATATTTTTACACGAAGATTTTCAAGTGGTTTTTCTAGTTTAGTAAACATATTGAAAAATTACTTGTAATTAAAACACAAATTACTATAATTAATAATGTTCTATTATACTATAAAAAATGGCTAGATATGAAGAGATAATTACAAACTTAATTTCTTGAGAAAAAGTTTTAATCAAATCTAATGATTATTATTCTTTTCTTTCAAAAAAAGAAAAAAAAATTGCTATTCGAGAGAAACAAAATTCTATAAACACTGCTAAAACTACAGCAGAAGAAAAAACTCGTGAATGCGAAGAGACGATTAATAATAACAGGGATATCCTTTGTTTTACATTGGATCGTGATGATAAAATAAATCGAAATAAATTATATATAACTGCAAATTTTTCTTGAATAAAACCAGTAGAACCAACCATGACTACAGTTAAAGATAATTTTCTTAAAGAAAATGTATTTTGGGAATTTCTAAAATTAATTTTAAAAACCATTTTTGAAAACAAAATCAAGTTAGAATATGAAAATCAAATAATTCAGTATAATAAAGATATAAAAATTTTTGAAAAGGAAGAAAATACATTTGAAAAAAATAAATCAGAACATAATGAGAAAATAAATTCTTTAAAGGAATTTTATGAAAATAATATAGAAAGTGGTGTCTTGAATTATATCTCTATGGTGCTTGAAAATTCTGAATATCCTGATAATATAGTATTAAATAGCGAAACTTTTTATGATAAAAAATCTAAGTTATTCCTAATTGATATGGAATTGCCTAATACAATTGATATTTCAAATATAGTATGATATAAATATTCAAATTCTAAATGAATAGAACCTATATTAATGAAAACTAAGGAATATGAAAGTTATTATAACAATATCTTATATCAAATTTCTTTAAGAACAATTCATGAAATTTTTGAGTCTGACTATAAAGATTTAATTGATCTTGTTGTTTTTAATGGCTGGGTATCATGAGATGATAAAAGAACATGACAGCCAATTAGAAATTGTATTATGACTGTTCAGGTAGATAGAGAAAGTTTTCTAAAAATAAATTTATCAAGAGTTGATGTCGTTGAATGTTTTAAATGATTAAAATGAATAACTTCTTGAAATCTTGTAAACCTTTCTCCTGTTAAACCAATAATGAAAATTGATTACAATGATAAAAGGATTATAAGCTCAGATGAGGTTATAGATAATATATGAGATACAAATTTAGCTTCAATGGATTGGCAAGATTTTGAAGTATTAATTAGAGATTTATTTAATAGAATGTTTGCTAATGATTGATGTAAAGTTGAAGTCACTCAGACTTCAAGAGATGCTTGAGTAGATGCTATTATTTTTGATGAAGATCCGATAAGGTGATGAAAATATGTGGTACAAGCAAAGAGGTATAATAATATTGTCCCACTTACAGCAGTAAGAGATTTATACTGAACAATGATAAATGAGTGAGCAGTAAAATGAATATTAGTAACAACATCATATTTTTGAAAAGACTCGCTTGAATTTATTAAGGATAAACCAATTAAACTAATCAATTGAGAAGAACTGATATTTTGGTTTAATGAACATTGATATAATATGAAAATTGAGCTTCAAAATAAGAAAAAAATGAAATCTAAAAACATGTATTAATAACAGCATATCCGAAGAGAAAATAATTAATATAAAGATAGTTGAAGATAAATTAAAAAATTTTATATAGAAATATATTATATTTAGTTGGGAAAGCATAAAATAAGGCAAATTTAAATGTTGCTTTGAGTTCCTTTATTTAAGTAATTTTATTTATTTTCTGGATTCTTATATGAATCTAGAAGTTTTTCTATCTCTCTTTCAGGATTCTGAAATCGATTTTTACTCCATATTCTTATAAATTTGAATCAAAATTTTTCTTCAATAAACTTTTGTCTGTATCTATCCCTTAATCTATCGTCTTCTCTTGAATGATAAGCTGCTCAATCGCATTCTATAGCAATCTTCTTTTTGTTTACTTCATTTTGTAAAGGAATTATAGCAAAATCTATCCTATATTTTCACACCTTATATTGAGGTTTTATTTTCTCTTTATCTATGTATTTGATCAAATATTGATAAACTTCTTCTTCAAATGTAGAATCCATTTGATCTATTCAATAATTGCATTCTATCTCTTTTTTGTCAAATAAATTCAATACATTCTTTCGTCAATTTTCGTCTAACTTACTAACGCATTCGCTATATGATAAATAAGCATACAAATAATCCTTTCATTCCATTAATCAATCTTTGGTTAATATTTGAGAGTAATATTCTTTGGGAATTGAATTCAATATAAAAACTTTCCTTTTTGCTCTTGTTATCAAAACATTTAAGAATCTATATCAATATTTTTTGTTAATTGGACCATAATTTTGTATAAATACTCAGTCAATTCTTTTTCAAAAAGTCGGAGATATTATAATTATATCTCTTTCATCTCATTGTATAGTGTCTAAATTTTTTACAAAAAAGGTATTACGGTCGTACTTGTTCATATCTGATTTAAAATCTTCATCAATATCTTTTTCATTTTCTATAAGAGATCTTATATATTCCTGTTGATACTGATTAAAAGTAGCTATTCATATTGAGGGTGAAGGAATAGTCCTTTTATTTTGTGCAAAAAGTTCCTTTAATAATAATATTACTTCCTTTCATTCTTTTTCATTAATTCATTGTTTATTGTCATAGATTCAATTGATTTCTCTAAAATCAATAGGAATGTAATTTTTTTCGTTAGGGAGAGAAATTAATTTTCATTTATAAAACGCTCTATTAGAAAATTCTATCAGTAAAGGATGTTCAGATCTATAATGATAATTTAACATGTATTCTTTATATCAATCCTCTATTCAAAAATCTAAAAGAGATTCACAACTCGCTTTATCCTTCTCTGAATTTTGAAGTATATCTTCATTCTCGTCATCTTTATTTTCTTCGGAATCAGACATTTTATCATATTTATTGCTATCAAAAAACGATGATGGTGGCATTTGCTTATTATCTCAACAGATAATATGCTTTTTTCATCTTATCAAACTACAATAGGAATCTTCTATTCTGATTTGGCTTGCTTCATCAAAAAGGACTACATCAAATAATCATTTAGTAAGAGGGAATAAACTTGAACAAACTGACGGATTTGCTAAGACAATAGGGAAAGCATTGGAAAATATAGAGAAATCAGTTTTAATTATTTTTCTAAGACTATTTCTTCTTCATCAAGTATTTCACCTTTTATTATAAAGCGATTGCAAAAAGCCTTTTTTTAAAAATTCTTTCTCTTCAACAGATTCAATAAACATATTATTCCGTCTATTTTCTATACTTTTTTTCTGATCATTAGATAAACTATCTGATATCTTTTCAAAATTTTCTATAAAATCATTATCTCAAGGTATTTCATTATATATATTTCTAAGTATATTTTCTATAAAATGATATCTAAAAATATTTGAGATATCTGATGTTTTATAATTTTTTATTAGCATATCTATAAAATTTTTATCTTTTCCATTTTGAGCTAAATAATATTTCTTCCATTCATATATTTTATCTAATTCAGAGATTTCTTTTCGTAAATTTTTATTTAATTTTTCTAAGTTTTTTCTTTCAGATTCTATAATATCTTCATTAAAATTTTCAATAAAATTTTTATCTAATTTAATAGAAAAAGATTCAACTTTATCTAATAAAAATTTATAATATTTATTTAAATTAATTTTAAACTCTTTGTAAGATGATATATCTTTTTCAAATTTTTCAGAATGGATATTGCTAAATTTAAACCATTCAAAACTATTGAATTTTAATATATTATTTCCCAAATCATTCAATATCAGTGATAAATTTTCTAATTCCTTCTTTTTTTCAAAATTTTTATAAATATTAAATTTGATATTATAGTATTTTATTAGTATATCTAATTCGGTTATTTTTGAGGTTATATCCTCATTTCTGAGAAATATATCTTTATATTTCTTAGAGAATATTGATAAAAATTTTATTTTAAAATTAGGAAATCCTTTAAAAGAATACACTTCATCTCAATATTTTTTGCTTTGAGTTAATAAACATATTAATTCATTTTGTTTTTTATATATTTTATTTAAATCATTTCAGAATGCTTCTGCAGAAGACTTATAGAAATTTTTTATTTCGACTCATTGGTTAAATATATTTTCTATATATTTAAATATTTCATCAGCATGTTCTCCGCTATATAAACTAGATTCCTCTTTATATATTTCTTTTAAAGCATTATTGTTTTTACTTAAGTTCTGGATTGGATTATATATTTTCTTATCAAAAATTTCTTTTCAATAAATTTCTATGGATTTAGAATTAATTTCAGAAATATTATTTAATATATTTTCTACTATTAAATCTACATTTTTAATTAGGTGTCTTATTTGATTTCAAATACTATTTATAATATCCTTCAGATCTATCTTTGATTTAATTAATGATTCAATTATCTTTTTAAGGTCTGCCAAATCCTCATTTAATTCATCTCTTAAATCAAATAAATCTTTGGAGAAAAAATTATCTCCTAAATTATTTAGTAAAGATCTCTCAAATTTATCTGAATATAATTTCCCTATATTATTTATGATACCATTGTATAAATTGTATATGTCTGTATTATCAATAGAATTTTCCTGTATATAATTATGAATTTCTTTATCTAAATTAATTCATAAATTTTTATATTTTAAATATTCTCAGACTAAACTTTTGAAATTTTTTTTATCTAATCTATTTTTCCTTAAATTATTAAAATTTTTTTTATATTTATCCAAATTCTCTTTAAAATTAGCAATATTTTTTAAATATAAATTCTCATCAAAGTTTGTATTTAAATACTGTATCTTATTCCCTAATTCAGAGTATTTTCATCTAACCTGATCAACTATATAATTTCTATCTTTATTTACATCATCTATTAACACAGAAAGTTTATCAAGTCAATCTTTTCACAGATTTTTTCTTATAATTTCCAACGCTGTCCTTTTATCACAAACTACAAGACATTTTTTGCCATTATCCAATGCATTTACTAATATTGCTGTTATAGTCTGACTTTTACCAGTTCATGGAGGTCATTGAATTATAATATCTTTAGAATTTCAAAGTTTTTCAATTATTGAAAACTGGGATGGATCAGTTTCTATTTTTGAAAAAGAATGCATATCTCATAATATATTCTCAGCATCTTCATTTACTTCATCAACAAAATCTAGACAATTATTTAAATCTTTTATGATAGATTGTTTTTGAGATTTAAAATTTCAAAATAGACCATATGGCAAAATTTCAAAACCTTGTATTTGTAAATCCAACTGTTCTTTTGTTTTAAATTTCTCTAGGGATCAAATTTTAAAATTATCATGTATTCAAAGTTTTTCTTTGAAAGAGTCCATTAAATTTTTGAAATCATAATTCTGTTCAAAATCATTTTCATGGTCTATTTTTATATTCTCTTCATACAATAGAAATGATAATAAATATCAATTTATCAACACTTCATTATCCTCATCTCTTTTTATATTGAAACAATATTTTCAAGAAAAATTTTTTGATATATCCAAATTCCATAGAAATAATGGAGCTTGTAATAATTTTTCTTTTCAATTTGAAATAAATTTTTTACAAACTATAGGATATCAAAAAGAAAATGTTTTATATCAGTATTCGTCATACAAATCATTATATTCTTGATATATTTTTTCTAATTTTCTATAAACATTATTTTTCCTTTCGTAATATTCATCTTCATCTTTTTCGTCATTAAACTCTCTTTTATATTTATTTAAGTCTATATCTATTTTAAAAATATCATTTTTTAATAGCCTTTTTAAAAATATATTTGAAAATGAAGGGATGAATTCATCTATTAAATGAATATCCAATCTATTGATTTGTCTTCAGGGATTACAATTTAAATGTATATTTCTGAGATTTCAAATCTTCTGTTTTTTTAGCAGTTCTTCAAGAAAATTTTTGTCCATCTTTTAGGGTTAGTTATATATTTTTATATTATAATCAAAAAAAAATATATAACAAATTTTAATATAATTTTTTATAATCAACAAATTTTACCTATTCTTAAAATATAAGTCAATATATTATATAGTATTTCTTAATAATGTATTGATTATTATAATTACTATTACTAATTTGTCATATCAATATTTATGTGCTTGAATTTCAAAAAACCTTTTTAAATAAGAATATTTTTAAACGAATGTTTATTTTCTTTCTATCATCTTGAAGAATGGGTTGAAAAAATTGCTAAAAATGTATATTTAATATAATGCCTATAAGAAAATTTTAGATTCTCAAAAAATTTATCAGAGGTTTATAAATTTCCTACATTCTCTGTAAATCTATCTAAAATTAGGGCACATATTTATCATTAACCATTTATAAAGATGGGTACATTAAAAAAACCTCCTGAAAAAAAATCATCACAGCAGGTAGATGATATTTTTCGTAAGAAAAAACTCTCTGCTGAAATTTCTATGGCTAGAACTAAGAAGAATAAAAAGCCTAAGAAATAGTTTTTTTCCCCGCACTTTGGTGCGGTTTTTTTTATTCAATAAAATTATTCTTTATTTTTTTGTTGAAATCCTTAAAATATATTCATTTATAAAAGAAATCTTTCCAAATGGCTAAAAAATTTTTTGTTTATATAAGAGTATCTAAAGATTGAGAATATGATCAAAGTCTTGAAGATCAGAAAGCAATGATAATAAATAAAGCAAAAAAGGATTGATTAACAGAAGAAGATTTAATATTTCTGGATGAAGAAAAAAAGAGTGGTAAGGCATGAAAAAAAAGAGATGTTTTTGATCATATGATACAAGAATTGAATGCTGACAGTGAAAAACATGGATCTAATATAGAGAGAAGAAAATATGGCTGAGTCTATATTTTTAAGATAGATCGCCTCTGACGTAGTGATGTAAGTTTTCAACAGGTATTTAATCTACTTGATAAATGATATGAATTTCGTTCATGTTTGGAAAATATACAAAACACACCGACTTGACGTCTTTTATTTAGAATAATAGCAAGTTTTGCGACTTATGAAAGTGAGAAACTCTCAAATCGTGAGAGTCTGGCTAATATTTATAATATTATGCGTGAGAATTTCAAAAGTCTATGATGAACTCAGATTTTTTGATATACATTTGCAGAAGATACAAAGAAAATTAAAATAGTTCCAGAAGAAGCGGCGATTATTAGAAGAATTTATGATTTGTATATGCAGTGTGATCTCAATCAATGATTCCTTCCTTATATAGCTGGTATTATAAATAATGAATTCCATGGTTATTTAAAAAATTATATCCTTAATAAAAAAAGTGCAATAAATGAAGACAGGTTTATATGAAATATTTTAACAAATGATAATTCCTTGAGATATAATTGATACATAGAAAGAGCTTTGAATATAAACGATGAATTGATACAACAGCAGATTGAACTATGAATTAAGGATATAAAAAATCCTTTTGATATTGAATGAATAAACAAAATTTGATGAAAAGTTGTTTTTGTTTTTAATTATCCAGAGTTGGTTATAGTTAATGATATTTTGTATTGAGAAGTAGAAAGAAAAAGATGAAAAAATAAAAGGAAAGCTAATGAAGAGAAAAAGAATGATGATTATAGAGGGATGTTTAACGAGATACTTTTTATGGAATATAAGGGTGTAGAATATATTCTTCCATCTCCTGATATGAAAAAAGATAATTACTATTATAGAAAATATTTTAACGATGAAGAAACTAAGAAGAAAAAATATTTTTGAATATCAGAAAATGAGATAGAAAAAAGAATAATATCAAGTTGAATTTTGGAGGACTTTCAATGACTTGTACAATATAAGGATGATATATATAGGAATATGTTGGAAATAAATAAGGTTGATGTAGCAAAGGAGTTAAAGAATTTAAGAGCTTCTAATGTTTTGTATAAAAATGCTGTTGATGCGACGGATTATATGATTGAAAATTGAAGAGAGATAGAATTTCAAACTAAACAGAAAAGAAAATATTTAGATTCTATTTATGAAAACGAGCTCAGGATAAATTCGTTAGAGAAAAGTAGTTTATTAGATGTTGAAAGATATGTTGATGTCCTTAATATAAAAGATATAACTAAAGAAGATCGCTATACAAGAAAAACATATTATCAAGCTCTTATAGAGAGAGTTGTCTTTAGTGATACTGAAGATGAATCAGAGATAGAACTGGAGCCTAAGAAAAAATCAAAATCTAAAAAAGTCTACGAACCAAAGCCTAGTACTAAAAAAATAAAGTTATATCTATTTGGATTTGTTAGTGCTTTGCTGGATTTGGACGAGGTTATTGAGATATAAAATTGTTTCATATGGAAAAATCTTTATCTAATTGTTCTTTAAATCTGATTTGTATTAATTTTCTAGCTTCAGAAGTTTCTTTTCAATTTTCATTCTTGTAGCTTTTAATGAATTTTTCAAATAAATCTATAATTTCTTCTAATTCTTTATTACAATGTTCATTCAAATATAGTATATAAAATACCTTTTGGTCAGTTGCTGTATAATTTTTGAAATCAATATTTATTATGTTATTATTAAATTAATGTATAAAATTACATTAAAAATTACAGAAAGATAATCTATTAAATATTAGTAGCAAAGCTATTTATATCTAATGTAGATATAAAATTAATAAAAAGATTTACATTAAAGTTTATATAAACAGCAATTAAAATAAATAATATAATAGCAAAGCTGAGATATAAATGATTTATAAAGAATATCTGAAATGATCATAATCCTATATGGGTAATAAAATTAGATAATAATTAGATCAAATATTAGATGTCTTTTAAAAAACGCCTTCTTACTCGTATTATCCTTATCTAATTAATCTGGAAAAATAATTAGTATGAATTAGATTAAAATTTAATCATCTGTATCATAATCTATATTTTTGCTTGTTTCTATCAATGATAAAATAATATTATTTACCGATTCATCATTTTCTATGTCTATTCTCAATATTAAAAAGCTAATTAAAATTGAAGAGATAATGTTTTTGATTAATATCTTATTTTTTCAAAGATTATGAAATTTTTCAATATTCTCTATTGTTTTATTTATAAGTTTTTTTATATCTCATTCATTGATACCTCATTCATTTATAATAATGTTTCTCAAAGATCATAGTATGGTATTAGATAATACATATGCATATGTTTTATCGGATATCTGTTTTCATATTTTTAGACTACTATATTCTAATATTACATCTTTCACATTATATAGGATTTCTTTTCATTGGATTGTTTTAGGTTTTTTCCCGTAACTATCTTTAAGAATTATTTTTAAATTGTCATTTATAGTATTTATTTCCTTATAGTATATTCATTTCTTCTTTGGTAGATATAGGAATTTATAAAATTCATTTATTTTGATGTTTTTTATATTAATATGTCTAAATTTATAAAAAGATTTATTGTTTGAATTAAAAAAACATAGTAGTCTGTATAGATTATAATTTTTGTTTATATTATTATATCTTTCAATTTTATCAACAATATCAGTTGGTCAATCAATTTTTTGAAAAATTTCTTCAAAAGTGGCTTCCATGTCTTCAATTTTTTTTCAGACTATGTTTTGTATATTTTTGTTTTTTGTTCTATATCTGTGTTCTATTCTATAAATGTTATTATTGTCATACTCTCTATAAAACTTTATTTTTTTATTTTCAATTTTATTTTTTTTTGTATAATATCAGTACAGTTGATAATTCCAATTATTAAAATCATCTCTATAATCTAATACTCCCAAACTATTAAAATCATTTCCTAGATCATTATTTTTTAAACAATAATCTGTGTATAAATGTATTTCATTTATCGTGTAGATACCAAATTCTCAGATGAAGTTAAAAAAAAATTGCTTTATTGTTTTATTAACTCAAATGCTATATTTATTTTTTTTATATAACATTATCCTCCAAAAGAATCAATGAAATGTATATTTAATAAAGTAATAGTTGTTTGCCTTATTAGGAATAAAAAGACTTATTAATTCTTTACTATTTCAATTATCTTCCTTAAAACTGATAGACACTTTATTTCATATTAAATCATTTCTAGTATTATTTATTTTAAACTCTATTGTTAAATATTCTTTGTTATTATCCATAAATAATCTTATAAAGTTTATGAGATTTGACAACTGGTAATCAAAATATTTAATATTTCATTCAATAATTTTTTTGGAAATTACTAGTAGTTCATCATCTTCAATAACGATTTTACTCCGATGAGAACTATGATATCACATAATATTTATTTTTTTAATATAAAACCTTAAATGGATGAAAAGAAGATATATTAATATTCAATTTATATTTTTGTTTTTATAAAAATCATTAACCGCATCAACAAGGATTCAATCAATAGTTGCTTCTTTATTGTTGTTTCTCGGGTTTTTACATAATAGTTCTCGTTCTTTTTCCAATAATGTTTTTAAATTTTTTTTTCTTTTTTTCTCTCCCTTATTGAACAAATTTTTTTCGAAATTATTATTGATTAGCTCCAAATGATCTATTCATTTTCATATAAGTTCTATGTTTCATTTTTTTATATTTTGTCATAGAAATTTTATCCTTTTCTTAGTTTTTTGAATTTCTTGAAGTGTGAGATTACCGTTTTTAAACGCCATTTTTTGTTATTATTATTAAAACTTTACCCCCCTTATTTGATTATATTTCAAAAATGAATATAATTAATTATAACCATTTATTTTTTTTATCAACTAGAAAATTTATTTAATTGTATTTATATATCGTATAATCTAAATTTCTATTATACATAATATTTTTATTTAATAAATCCTGAAACAATTAGATATAGAAAAAGGAGCCAGGCGTACCTGGCTCCTTCTGCAATCGCGAGATTGCTACAATCCGAATGGATTATCTTTGGGACTCTTGTAGAAAGCTAAACTTAATACAGGTAAGGCTAAAAATACAAGAGTCAAGTTTGTCATAACGATGGGTATAATCGTAATCCCAATCGTTTCGTTGATGTCTTTTATGATAAACAGGCATGGCAGGAGAAAGAACAATGTAAAATAAACAGTCTTGTCCCTTCCGAGCTTTTCGGCTATGTTCCCCCACGCCTTAGCTATGAAAAACGAAGAGAAGATACAACTGCTCCAGAAAACTCCTTTGTAGATGAGGATCTCTTTTGGAATTGTATTGTCCTGCAGGAACATAGCCAATACGATGCCTAAGACTAAAGGAATGTAAGGATAAAATCCTCTTTGTCCTCCTATCTTGCAGATGATTTGTATGTCGTAAAAAGGGATTAAAAACCTCCAGTATCCATAGTCAGCCCCTGCTCTTCTGCTTATCCTGTACAGGACATAGGCATAAAAGCTAAAGGCTAAAAGCACCGTGAGAATGAATATATCACCATTCATCTTTAAAAATCCTTTTTGTCCTTTAGCTGGTAGATTCCAGCTCGTTTGGATTTTTGGAGTATGCCAGTGTTGATATGATGATAAATAAAAGGAACGTTCCTATGACCATGGGATTATGTTGCAACAGGTTTAGTTGGAGCAGGTAGTCTATGTCCTTGATGATGTTTAGGATTGAGGCGATAAAAGTGAGGAGAAAGAAGAGTCCTTTGTCTTTGCCGAGTTTTTCGGCGATGATTCCCCATGCCATTGAAATGATAAACAGGGCTATCACGTCAGCCATGACTACGAATGTCCCTACGATTATTTGGAATTCGGGACCAATTCCTTTGTTTGTCTCCAAGAATACCCACAATCCACAGCATGTAAAAAAAGGTATATAGAAACGTGATCGTTTTTGGTTTCCCATATCACAGATAAGACCTATATTGTAAATGGGAATCAGAAACTGCCAGTATTTGTAGCCGGTTTTGATTCTCACATTTATCTTATAGATCATGTACACGGTAAAAAAAATCACGCCCAATAAGATAATTAAGATTAACATGGTCTTGCCTCCAATGATGGTTAGCGGTTATTTTTGGCAGGAACTTTGCTGTTAGCCAGCTTCCAAATCAGGAAAAATATAAATCCTGTTCCTCCAAATGTAAGTAAAGAGAAGAAATCTTTAAAATTGGAAACCTCTAACACGAAAAGGAAATCCTTTATGCTCAGAAGCAGGAAAGCAAACAAAAACATTATAAAGTACTTGTTTTTGTTCTTTCCCAGTTTTTCGGCAATATTTGCCCATGCTCTGCAGATCATAAAATAAGAAACAACCCCACTAATCAATACCGTTAATTTCAACAGAATTAATGTTTGAGAGGTTGCATCTTCCTGCAAAAACAAAATCAAGATTAACCCAACAATCAATGGCAGGTATGCATAGATTTTTTTTTGTCCTCCCATATCCAGGATCAGAGCAAAATTATAGACAGGGATCCAGAATTGCCAGTATTTGTAGCCGGTGTGGATCTTTTCATTGATTTTGTAAAGAAGATTGACGAAGAAAAACAGAAATCCGATGACTGTTCCAATGACGATCAGTTCAGGCAGTCCGATACCGTACATTTTTGCTTCCTCCAAAGTTAAAGGGTTGCTTTACAAGGTTTTAATCTGTAAGAGCTTTATTGGGTACTTCCGCAAAAGCCAGCATCAAAAATATTATGGAGAAAATTATAGTGCTAAAAAGACCTAACAAAAGGATATTTAAGATAACTCCGACATAAAGCCACCTTTTATATCCTTTTGAAAACCGACCTTGTTTACGTGAAATGTTTAAAAGCACCATTGCAAATGACCAAAACAGCACACAGCTTATCAGCCATTCAACTAGCAAAATTACAAATATTATATAGAGATGGCTATAGATGAATCCTGCCAACACTATATAAAGAATCCAACCAAGAATCGGCGTCAGTAGGTAAAGCCATGACTTGTCACCCATTTTGAAAAAGATACAGAGGTTATAAAAAGGAATTGTAAATTGCCAGTATTTGTAGCCGGTATTTATGCTCTGGTTGATTTTGTAGGGGATATACACAAAAATAAGGTAGATTGTGATAAAAACCAGTATAGAAACAATAAAAGCCACGTTTTGAGGATTAATTTCGTTGATGATGGTATTTAAAGTTTCCATTATCTATCCTCTGCTTTTTAGAGTGTTATCATACGTTAAAGAACCCATATCCAAAATATGGCAATATGAATTCTATTTATTTGGGTTGTTTTTTCAAGAGTAGTTTTTTATCCTATTTTTTATCCTACATATCTTCAGATATTTTTTATATAGTTCTCTACAAAAATTTGGGTTAGCATACTTGCATCGTTTAGCTCGTATATCGCTAATAATGATGTTATATAATCTCTTTTACCTACGCTGAGCAGTGAAATCAACGGTAGGTTGTTTTTCAAAAAAGGTATATTGCATATTATTCTTGAAGTTCTCTTATTTATATCAGCAAACAACTGGAAATATAGGATAAAAATCATTATGAATACACTTTGTTCAAATGGGTTCTTTATTTCATTTAGTTTTTGTATAAATATATCAAATTCCTTATCAAGTTGCGATTTATTTTCCAATGGCTGATAGGCTGATCATCATATCTCTACTTTCTTATTTCTCAAAACTCATATTTCATCTTTTTTTAGAAAACCATCAGCTAATAATGTATGTATCTCAAAAAATAATTTTTTATCATACGCTATTTCTTTTTTATAATATATCATATATTCTATAGCCTTCTTATGGTTGAGTATCATTTGTGTTTCTTCTTGTTTTTTATCTTTGGCTATCTGGTTATATTTTATCAATACTTCTGTATCAAGATAATCATAAGTATTTCATTCTAGATAACTGGATGCAAAACTTAAATCTATCAATACAGTTTCTATAAGTCTTTTGTTATTTACCCAAAAATCTGTATCAAGATTAAGATTTGATATAGCATTGTTTAATATCTCTATCTGTTTTTTATTGAGAAAGCTAGATTCATTTGGTATATAATCTCACAGCATAGCAGGATTATAATCTTTCTTTTCTCTATCAAAGAAAGGTTTGGATAAGTAGTCTGTAATACTTTCTTTATCCCTATATTTTCATTTACCTACTTCTTCTAGTATCCCTTTTTCTACTAATTCTGAGAGATCCCTAAATAGAGTAGTTCTACTTATCCCTGCAATATCTATAATATCAGATATCTTTATATATTCTTTTTCTTTGGATACTCTGATTATTAATTCTTGTCTTTCTTTCTTATCCATGTAGTTATTTAAGTTTTAAATGTTTCAATGTCTTATCTTTAATGTTTCACTATATGCAACATTATGT
>CALFEN010000227.1 GCA_937950065.1 uncultured bacterium
ACGAGATAAGCTAGTGACTGGAGTTCAGACGTGTGCTCTTCCGATCTTAATTAAATTTATTATTCTTTATTCTCGCTAGTTGCTTCTTCTTTTGTTTCTTCTGGTTCTTCTCCAAGATCTTCAAGAGAAACGATTGTAAGAATAGGAAGTTCAGGATTATCTAGCATTTCAACTTTTTTATCCAATACTACGTCTTTTACAAATATCAAATCATTTACAGTTTCAACTTTTGATAAATCTATTTCGATATTGTGTGGAAGATCATTTGGGAATGCTTCTACCAATACACTATCTTTAAGTCTTTCAATTTTTCAAAGTTTTTGAGTTTCTACTGGAGCAGTTCATACAAATACAAGAGGTATTTCAGCTTCGATTTTCTCATCAGATTTAACTGCTAGAAAGTCTACATGAATAACCTGACTTGTTACAGGATGTATCTGTAATGTGTGTATCATAGCTAATTGCTTTGCTGCTCATTCTATATTTATAGGAGTTGATTCTCAAGCTTGAGCATAAAGTTTTATAAACTCTATCCTATTAAACATCACATGAATATTCTTTTTCAAATGTTTTGAGTAAATCACACCAGGAATAAGATTTTCTTTTATCAAAGTTTTAGTTTTCTTTCAAAAAACCTCACGCTTTTCTACTTTTAATTTCATTATAAAAGTTTTTATAAATTAAATAACTATGAATATTTCTATTTATAGTAAATTTTATATTAAATTGTTTCTTTAGTTTCTTCTGTATTATCTTCAGGAATCTCTACTTCACTAGGATTTTCTACAGTATTTACTAGCTCTTCAGCGTCTGCTACAGCAATATCTTGCACAGATTCTTTTTCTATTATATCTTGAGCTAATTTCAACAAATCAAGTCACTTTTTATCTTGATCTATAATACTTTTCATTCTAGCGTCTTTACCTATCTTTTCTCTGATATAATAAAGTTTAGATCTTCTGATTTTGTATTCGTCCATTAACAATACCTTATCAAAACTAACAAAAGATAAAGGATAAACTTTTTCTATTGTTATACCAGAAGTTTTTCATCTTATAGTAAAAGTACCGTCAGGAGAATTTCCCTTTTTTACCTTTATTACAAGTCACTTAAATTTCCAAATTCTTTTATTATTTCATTCACCTACTTTTTCGTGAATTTCCAAGAATTGACCTGGTTTTATATCAAGCTTAATAGTATTCCTACTAGCATTAATTTTTTTTAATCTTTCAAAATTCATTCTTTAAAAATTAATTTTAAATCAAATTACTTCTGTTTTTTCATAACAACAGCCTTCCATTTTTTTTGTTGTTCAAGGCTTCTTCTTACGTCCATCACAACAACTTTATCCACTCTTAATAGAGCTTTCTGAAGTTTCTTTTTCCCATTTGTTTTTAATCTAGACATATTCTTTGATTAAGATAATAAATCTGTCAGTCACTTATCCTGTAAATAATCGTTAATCATATTTTTAGTGATTCCATATTTCTTTATTCTAGCAGCTGCTTTTATCCTAGTTTTTGCTATCCATTTAGTAAGCCCTTCTCTCTTCTCTTTTTTCATCAAATCTACGTACCAGATAATAGCATTTTCGTGTTTATCATAAGATTTTTTTCTAGCAAAGTTCTGATTATAAAACATACGCCTATATTTTGATCTAATTCAGTTTCACATTGTATTTTAGATTATTTATTAAATTATTTTACATATTTGGCAAGATATGCAAAAGCTTTATTAGCTTCAGCCATTTTATGAGCATCTTCCTTTTTCTTCACTGCTGATCATTGATTTGAATAAGCAGCTAATATTTCTTCAGCTAATTTTTTATACATTGGCTTTCATTTCTTTGATTCTGCAGCTTCTTTTATCCATCTACAAGAATAAAAAAATTTCTTTTTGGAAGGGACTTCCAATGGAATTTGATAGACAGCTCATCCTATTCTTTTTGATTTAATCATTATATTTGGTGAAGCATTTTCTATAGCAGTTTCAAACACAACAAAAGGATTCACATGTCAGTTTGTTTTGATTTCTTTGATAGTATCAAAGAAGATCCTTCTGGCTGTAGATTTTTTTCCGTCAACCATCAAATAATTTATAAACTTTTCTACTTTTTCACTTGAATTAGGTAAGACAAGCAAAGGATTTCTTTTAATTTTTTTCATAATTAAGATTAAAATATTAAATTTTTTGTAAACCCTATGATAAGGTTTAATATTTTAATAACGGATCAGCCTCTATTTTTTTGGAGCTTTAGTTCAGTATTTTGATCTTGACTGCTTCCTGTTTGCTACAGGATTTGCATCATAACCTCACCTCATTATATGATATTTTACTCAAGGAAGGTCTTTTACTCTTCCTCCTCTTACCAAAACAACACTATGTTCCTGTAAAGAATGTTTTTCACCTGGTATATAAGCAATAACTTCATGACCATTTGAAAGTCTTACCTTTGCAATTTTTCTTTGTGCTGAATTAGGTTTCTTTGGAGAAGCAACTGTTACTTTTAGACAAACTCATCTTTTGAATGGAGATGGTTTCTCTACTTTTTTATTTCATTTCAAAGTATTTAAACTATATTGCAAAGCAGGAGCTTTTGATTTAAATGTTTTCTTTTTTCTACCGTTTTTGATAAGCTGATTAATTGTTGGCATTCAATTTTTTTGAATATAAAAGACGAAAATTAGAGATTTTTCTCTAATCTAAAAATAATTCATTTTTTGGTGTCAAGTTCTAATATAAACAAATTAATTTAAATTTCAAGAGATTTTTTAAGAAAATTACATCTTTTTTTATTTAAAGAGTAATAGCTCTTTCTTTTGAGCTTATTTAAAGCTAGTTTAGAGTACTTAATATAAATAAAAAAAACTAAAATTTCATATAAATCAAATATTTCAGATGTTGTTATCATCTACAAATTAAAAAATTGTTTTATAATTTAATCATAAGTATAGAGTCTAATTTTAAAATAATATTACAAAACAAATTTTTTTCTCAAAAAAACTTTAATATTTTTTCGAGAGTTCGGCAAACTTATTGACAATACTTTTTGATATCTATAAAACCCCGCATAAGAGCGGGGCATTTATCAAATTTAATTAACTGCGACATTTCCTTCGTCAATATTTTTTTCTTCTCATCAATGTTTCTCCAATTCTTTCATTTCCTTCTGGAGTTCTTTATCTTTTTTATTTCTTTCTTTATCAAAATATTTTCTGGAGACTAAATTCATCAATGAAGGTATATAAAGTAGTGTTACAAAAAATGATACTATCAATCCTCATATAAAGGCCAAAGCTAGAGCCTTAAAGAATTCATCTTTTAAAGCAAGGATTATAAGTCAAATTATAGTTACAGCTTTTGTCAAAAATATAGGGATAAACCTAAGAGCAATAGATTTTTTAAAACTATCTCTCACCGAAAGTCCGTCTCTTTCATAAAATTCTTTAAAATCTTCTATATGTATCAACGCTTGGTTTACTCATACTCCAAACACTCAAAATATTCATAATTGCGCAACGAAGTTAAAGGCTAATCCAAATAATCAAAGTATATAAAAGGATCCTGCAACAGTAAGTAATATGCTTGTAATAATAACAGCAGCATATTTAATATTATTAAACTGTATTATTAGTACCAAAAACATAAAAGCAATTCATGCCAATATAGACATTCAAAGTTCTTTACTGGATTGGTTTTGACTTTCTATATCTCAAGATTCTTTATACTTAAGTCCGTCTGGCATTTTATGATCAGCTAATACTTTCTGGATATTAGCTGTAATATCTGTAAGGGAATAACCATCAGCTTTATCAGACTCTATCTTTATAGCAAGATCTCAATCTGTTTTGTCTATAGATAACAGTTCTGGCAGAGGAATAGTTTTTTTTACGATTTGATTTAAATAAATATTTCATATTTTTAAATCATCTAAACTTCCGGAATAATCAATAAAAGCCGTAACATTTATAGTATCATCCCCAAATTCATTAAACTCTTTTAACGTTATTCAATTTGGTTCATAGTCAGAGTTCTTGAGTCATATCATTGTCATTATAGCGGAGTTTGCACTAACGCCATATTGCTTTATTGCATTATCATCTAATACATACTTTATTTTACCTTTGGTGTATTCTATGGAAGTGCTTACATTATACATACCAGGAACTTCTTTTATATATGGCAAGATATCGTTTATATATTTATCTATTTTTTTGTAATCGTCTCATACTATATAAAATCCTACAGCCTTACCTCATCAAGGTCAGGATTTTTGAGTAAGGGCGTAAATATCCTTCACATAAGAATGTTTACTTTTTATATCTTTCATTATGGAATTATTCAACGCTTCTACTATTTCATATGACTTTACGTCTACAGGTCTTTTTTTATCATCCAAAAGTCTAATAGTATAAGAAGATATATTGTAGGTCCCTCCTCATCCACGTAATGCGGAAGCCAATGAATTAGAAGATTTTTCTGATGCTAAATCTACGGTTATAGACCTTATCACATTATTGTATTTTTCATTTAAATATGGCAGTATCTCCTTGGATATTTCACTAGTATAATTTTGATTTTGTGCCAAGGAAATTCACGCTTCATATTTTACATTTATCCAAACATTATTAGAATCAGAGTTCCCGAAGAAATCTACTTTTATAACTCCTATAGCTACTAGATATATACTAAAAATAAATAGTGCCCAAAAGAAGATAACAACCAATATACTTCATATTTTCTTCGTATTTATTTTATAATAAAGATTAGCAAATTTTACTCACAACCTTTCCAAAAAGTGAAGATTCATATTTATCTTGAATTTCGGGTTTTTCCCAAAAAGATATATAAACAATATAGGAAGTATTATTATAGTTACAAATAAAGATATTAGCAAATTACTAATAATAGTTATAGGAAGATATTTTAGGAATTCCCCCATTATTCACGTAAGTCACAAATACAAAGGCACAAAAATTGCTACAGTTGCTAATGTACCAAAGATGATAGCTTTTCAATAATTTCTCAATGAGAACTGTATAGCTTTCCACGTATCATTTTTATGTTCTACAAGTCAGGCGACTATTCATTGAGTCAATACTATGAGATTGTCTACCATGATACCAAGCACCAGCACTAGTGAAAACGAAATAACATTATTAAAAGAATATCCTATTGATTTGAAATATATGAAATTCATAAGGTATACTATAAAAAATCATATAGAAATAATAATTGAGGATTTAAATCATAAAAACAGCATTATTATAATAAAAACTAAAAATCCTGTTTCAAAAAAATTTTCAAAAAATAAATCGTAAATTTTTTGGATCTCTTCCTGTTGAGATACAGTTTCTACAAAGGTTATGTCTTTATTATCTTGTTCAAATTCTTTTATTTTTTCTTTTATTTTTTCTGTAATACCAAATACATCTGCTCAAGGTGATTTTTTAACAGAAAGAGAAATAGCACTAGCGGTGTCTTGAGTCTTCAAATTTTTAACTATAAACGATTTGCTTGTTGCTGCTTCATAACCAAGTTGTACAGTTGCTATATTTTGTAGTTTCACATTTTTTCAATCTTTGTTAACTATATCATAATTACTCAAAGCATCTACTATACTATTTAAATCTTTTTCATAATTTCAAACCTCAAAAGAATAAAGACCTCATTCAAGCCTTTTTTTATCGGCTGGATATTTATAAAAAAAAGATTTTAACTGCCCGACAATAGTTCCTATATCCATATCCAACTGGGCGAGTTTATTAAAATCAAAACTAACTTTGATTTGTTGGTATGGCTTTCCACTTACTATTACGTCCGAAACTCATTGTATTCATTTTATGTTGTCTTCCAAAATCTTTATTTTTTTATACAGTATTTCTGTAGGATAATTTCATGCAGCAGCAACTGTATATATAGCTTGATCACTTACATCTACTTTTTTGGAAGTAGGATATTTAACCTCACTAGGCATAGTAGAATAAACTTGGTCTATAGCCGATTTTATGTCGGTAGTAGCATCTACGTCACTTTTTTTCTCACTAAATTCCAGTACTATTATTCACATATTATTTGCGCTTGTAGAATCAACACTCTTTATAAGGCTTATAGATTTAAATTTCTGTTCAAGCTTTGATACTACCTGATCATTTATTGTTTCAGGATCTGCTCATGGATAAACCACACTTACTATGTAATTTGGAATATTTACAGATGGGCTGGCCTCTCTTGTAATTGTCAAAATACTATATGCTCAATATAATGCCAAAAATACAGTCATTACAAGTATGGATACTTTAAAATTCTTAAAAAATTTTATCATTTTTTTATCTTAATATATTTAAAATTTATCTAACTACAACATCTCAACTATTCAACCCGCTCAAAATTTTTACATATCAATTATTTATATTTCACACTTCAACCTCCTTTAATGCAACTCCTGTTAGTGTCTTTAAATTTACATACTGACCATCAAGTTTTAGTAGCATATATTGTATAGGTACCCAAATTGTTCATCAGTTCTTTTCTTGAGTAAGCTTTATCGTAACCTTATCTCATTCTTTCAATTCAGTACTCTTTAAACTTGTTTCATATATATAATTTTGAGTTGTAGTATCTTTATATGGAAGTTCATTTTCAAAGGACCCTGTTCACAAAAAAACATTATCTTTTATATATTGAAACTCCTGTCATATCTGCATTTTTTGAGGAGCATAAATCTGAAGTTTAATCTGCTGACCTGCATCATTTATTATTTCGCAAATCAATGTACTTGAGGCAATTTTATTATTTACATCTATTTTTCTATTTTTTACAATTCCGTTTACTCCTGCATACAACTTTTCTCCGTATACATTATTTCATAATGTCCTTAAACTTTGATTTAAACTAACTATTTGATTGTTCAAAGATGTTATTTGTATATTTTTACTCTCAATAACTCCATTTGTTTGCTCATCAATATTTCTGTTTGAAGATTCTAGACTGGTAATCTGTCATTGTAATGTATTAATATTTGTATCTACTGAAATATATGTACTTTGAGTCTTATTTCATTTTAGATTCTCTAATGAATTTTTTAGACTGTCGATATTTGAATTTATGGTAGATATAGAACTTTGTAATGAATTTATCTGATTATCATAAGTGTTCTCACTTGTCTGTAGGCTGTTCAACATATTATCCAAACTTGTTTTGGTAGACAAGAGACTAGAAGTACTTGTATTTGCCAAATTTATAAATGTAGAATAATAAGTATCTATCTGGCTTTGTGGAAGAGTATTACTGCTTACAGAATTAATTACAGCATCAGCAGCAAGTTTTAGTAAACCTGTAACTTCTCAAATATATGATGAAATCTGTTCATCACTCATACTATCAAAAGTTGCAAGTTTGTCTTTCAATCCTCTAAATTTATTTTCTATATCAGTCTTTAACTGACTATTTTTTGCACTTAAATATACTTCATAAGAATCATTTTTTCACTTATTCATTTCTGTAATTCCAAAGACTAAGTCTATTTTCTGGAAACAATCTTGCAATGTTGTATATATTTGTTTATTTGTAGTAGATATATTATTTTTTAATTTATCGATCTCCTTCTGCTTATTTTGTTTTATAAGTTCAATATTTTTTTCATTTAAATTTTTGCTCTCTCCCAAATATGTTATCTGATCTTCAATTGTTTTTGCCTGAACATCGATATCCCCAACAGAAACGTTTTGCTGTTTTGATAAATTTTCAATATTCTTTTTTAATATAGCAATTTGTTGGTTATTGTTATCCTTCTGATTTTTTAATTGTGCAAGTTGTGCATCATAATTGGATTTAGTATAATTTATTGTACTTTGGAGATTTGATATTTGCTCTTCCACTGCTCATCTTTGAATATTTGTGTTTTGTATATTTACATCATTTGGATCTGGGCTTATCTCCGCTATCAGATCCCCAGATTTTACTTTTTTACCAGGCTCGCAATTTAAAGATCTTACTATCCCAGCCTTTGAAGATATCACATTCTTTGTATTTTCTGATATAACCAAAGCATTTAAACTAATATCGTTAAATACTGTTCACGTAATCTGATATTCATCAGAGTATGAAGTTCATGTGCTTACGCTTTCTTTTGTAGTGTCAATATTAATTTCTTGTTTCCCGCATCAAGACAAAACAATCGATGCAGCAATAAAAAAATAAGTTAGTTTCTTTTTACTCATTTTATAAGTTTTTTATCTATATAAATATTTAATTTTTTTTATTTTAATTTTTTTTTATTTTCAGATTTATTTTTTACTTGTTGCAATTCATTTTTTACATAGTCTATGAATTCCAAGACAGTATCTGCTTTTATGAAGATAACTCATTTACCTCATTTTGATATACATACAAGATTATCTCCAGTTTCTACTCACATTTCTTCTCTTATGTTTTTTGGAATAACCACTTGTCATTTAGGTCAGATAGTAGCACTTCATACTATTTTAAAATTTCACATATCTGCTTCTGTTAATGCCATATTTGTTTTTATTAAATATATAAAAATCATATTAGTAAGAAAAGTATAACTAATTTTTTTTAAAATGCAAGCTTTTTTATCTCTTTTTTAGAGTATTTTTTGTATAAATGTAAAATCTATGTAAAAGTAAACAATTTTAGCAGATTTTTTTCTTCTAATATTTTTCAAATTTTATATTTTTTCTGTCTATCATATATAAAGATGTGAGAGTATTTGTAGTTTGATCCACCATTTCAGGCTTCCCGCAGATAAATACCTTTACGTTATTTGTTCATAAAAATTTTATAGCCTTTCAAAGACCGTCGGAAATATGTCCTTTTTCTATCTCTAAAGATCATATTTGGGTAGTAGCATTTTCCAAAGATTTTTCCCTTGATAAAAAAAACATATTTTTTACATTAGACTCTGTCCTTTCAAAAATATTTTTGTTTGTATCAACTAAATATTCAAAAGTTTTCTCTCCAAACAAACTGGCAATTCTATTATACTTTTTTTCTTCCCAGACGATCTTTTTATAAATAGGCATGATAGAAGCGCAGCCGCTTCATATAGATATTAGCAGATAATCATCAATAGAAAAATCGTTTATTGTATTTCAATATGGTCAGGAAATATCCAAAAAGTCCCCCCACCTAATTTTTTGAGTCAAAAAATACGACATTCATTCTTCAGAAGTCCTCTTCACAAAAAAATCCAATTCTCAAGTCTTCAAACTTTCATTGTAAGTATTGGCTATACTGTAGGCTCTTTTTATTTTTTTTCAGTCTATCAATTTTTCCAGCATCATAAACTGTCATTCTTTAAATTCGAAATTATCTTGTAATTTGAATTTCAAATATGCAACTTCGCTATTTGGAGACGAAATAATTTTTGAAAGGGTTATTCTTTGTTTTTTTATCATATATAAATTATTAAGGGTTATATCATAAATAGTATAGTATTTTTTTGTACAAAAACAAGATTATTATATAAATTTTTAATAAGTTAATTTATAATTTAGATTTATCAATAGTTAAAAAATCTTTACCCGTTGCGTCCAAAAAGTTTTTCAATATCGTGTTTTGGGATTTTGATTACTCCGGCTCTGCCATGCTGGCATACAAACATACCTTCTATATTGGTAAATCAATCCTGTATAAGATTTTTCATTTGCTGAAAATTTAATTTCTCTCCAGCTTTTATAGCAGCCTTACAAGATTTTGTAGCAAAAATCTGGTCAAGCACCACATCAAGGGTTATATTTTCCAGATAGATTATTTTATTTATAAGTATATCCAAATCTATTTTGTATTTAACAAAAATATTTGGCACTGCATAAATTATTATTTTGTTCTCACCAAAGAGTGAAAGATCAAATCAAAGTTTGTTTAGACTTTCAAGTTTGGTAGAAATATCAATATTTTTGGATATATCTATGGTAATAGGATCAAGCAGTATTTCAGCGTATAGACCTTTTTCCTGGGCTTCTTTTTTCATATTGTCAAACAAAATCCTTTCAGCGATGACGTGCTGATCTATGAAATACAGATAATCTTCACTTTCCACCAATATAAAACTATCCCAAATCTGTCAAATTATTTTGGCATTGGTAAATTCCACCGTTAAATTAATATCTTTATTTTCAAATGGATTTTCGCTATTCCCAAATTCAAAACCATTTTGATTATTTCAGATAATCTGTGGTTTTATATCCAAATCAAGTCAGGACTGCTGGTTTGTGTTTTGTGATTTATACTGGTCTTTGAAAGCAAAATCTCTGGACGAATTATTTACCAGATTGGTAAAAGTGCCAGAAGAAAATTTGTCTTTGGATAAAGTCTGTTCTATGGCCTGTTTTGTAAAATTATAAATAGTGTTTGGATCCAAAAATTTTACTTCTATTTTCCTTGGATGCACATTGACATCTACCAGATCAGGTCTTATCTCCCAAAACACTGTAGCCAGCGGATATGTCCCTACCGGTATTTGTCTGTAATAAGCTTCTATTATAGCTTTTTTAATAATCTTGTCGTTGACTATTCTTTTATTTACAAAAATTTTGATATTGTCTGGAGATGGGAAATTTAAACTGGCATCAGAGATTATCCCGTAAATCTGAAAATCTTTATCCTGTTTTTCTACTATTTTTATATTTTTTTCTCGGTCTTTTTTGTAAATATCAAAAATTCTGGTAAAGTGATCTTCTCTTGCCTGCAAATCCAAAATAAGTTTGTCATCTTTGATAAGTTTAAAACTAATATTATAATTTACCAAAGCAAAGTTTACAAAGATTTCATAGATATATCTGTATTCTGTAATAGCAGATTTTAAGAATTTTTTTCTTACAGGAGTATTAAAAAAATATCTTCCACAAAAATCTTTGTTCAATGCTCTTTGTCTATAGGTATATTTTTTTTGAAAACGTCTTTTCATATTTTTGTTATTTCTGTTCCTACTTCGTCTTCAGCAGTCTTTGTCTGTATCTTGAATTTTGACACTTCAGAAATACTGGCTAGCGCTTCTCATCTAAATCCATAAGTAGAGATATTCAAAAGATCCTGTTCGTCCATTATTTTGGAGGTAGCATAACGATCTATAGCCAAATCTATGTCGGCAGCAGCGATTCCGCTTCCGTTGTCTTCTACTCTGATCATTGTGTTTCATCAGTCTTTGATTCCCAACAAAATATGGGAAGATCATGCATCTATGGAATTCTCTATAAGCTCTTTGACCACGCTTGCTGGTCTTTCTATGATTTCACCGGCTTTAAGTTTATTTATTAGATATTGAGGTAACTTTTGAATAGCCATAATTTAATTTTACAATATAATCATCAAAATATAAACAATATGTATTTTTTTTCAAGAGACAATGAAAAAATTATATGAATAAAAAAATATTGATTTAAAAATATGTTTTTGTATAATGAAATAATTTTTTATTTCTATGAGCAAAAATGGAGAAACAAGTTTATGAATTTATAGCTGTCCAGAATGGAGAAAAAATATTGGAATGGAAGAAGTGTCCCAGTTGTGACCAAGAATTTGCTATTACAGACAAAGACTTGGAATTCTATGCCAAAATTTCTCCTGTGTTTAACGGTAAAAAATATACAATTCCAGTTCCGACATTGTGTCCCGATTGTAGACAACAAACGAGGTTAACACGAAGAAATGAGAGAAAATTATACAAAAGGAAATGTGATCTTACAGGTAGATCAGTTATTTCTATATATTCCCCAGATTTGGGTTATAAAGTTTACGATGTAAATGAATGGTTTGGTGACAAATGGGATGCTGTAGATTATGGTAAAGACTTTGATTTTAATAGGACTTTTATGGAGCAATTTGATGAACTTTTGAAATCTGTTCCTCATATGAATATTATGGTTATGAATAATGAGAATTCTGATTACGTGAATATGTCCGCCAATGTGAAGGATTGCTATTTGATTTTTGGGTCTTCTCAAAATACTAACTGTCTTTATGATAGATGGACAATGAATTCTGACAGAGTAGTAGACTGTAATAATGTAAGTCAGTCGCAGAATTGTTATGAATGTATAGATATAAATAATTGTCAAAATAGCACTTACTGTATAGAATGTTATGACTGTGTAGAATGTAATGGTTGTTATAATTTAATATGATGTAATAATTGTATAGGCTGTTATAATTTGAGAAATAAAACCTATTGTATAGATAATAAACAATATACTAAACAAGAATACGAGTTATTAAAAGAAAATTATAAGAATTATGAAAAAATATTGGATAGTATAAATTTAAATTCGATTCATAAATATGCTAAACTTTTATCTAGTGAAAATTGTTTTGGGGATTATATTTCCCAATCAAAGAATGTTGAATGTGGTTTTGATATAGAAAAATCTGAAGATTTAAAATATGTCACAAATACTTTGGAACTGAAGGATTCATATGATTTGGATTTTCAAGCTTTTAATACTTCACGTGTCTTTGATAGTCTTGGAGTGGAGAATGCTTACAATATATATTTTTCATTTTGAGCTATTGTAAATAATAATGTATATTATTCATATTTGTCTCTCAATTCATCAAATCTTTTTGGGTGTGCTTGTATTCGTGATAAGCATTATTGTATCTTAAATAAACAATATACCAAAGAAGAATATGAAGAGCTAGTTCCCAAAATCATTGAACATATGCAAAAAACTTGAGAACGATGACAATATCTTAAATCAAGCATTTCACCGTTTGGATACAATGAAACTATAGCAAATGAATATTTCCCGTTAACTAGGGATGAAGCTATTTCAAAATGATTTAAGCGACAGGAAAAAGAATACCCTATAAACGTACCTGAATGAATAGAGTTAATAAAATGACAGGATTTATCTGACAATATCAAAGACATAGATGATGATATTCTCAAAAAGGCAGTTGTTTGTGAAGTAAGCTGAAAACCTTTTAGAATAGTTAAGCTGGAACTTGATTTTTACCGTAAACATAATTTACCGTTACCACGTAAACACCCTGATATTAGACATCTTGAAAGACTGAATAAGAGAGCTCCGAGGACGTTATACTTGAAGACATGTGATAACTGTGGTAAGCAAGTAATTAGCGTCTACCCACAAAATAGTGAGTTCAAGGTTTATTGTGAAGATTGTTATGTCAAGGAAACGTATTAGTTCTTTAGTTGAAAATAAAAACTTCATTGTATATATCTTTATTATAGTTAGGTTGATAATTTTTTATTCTCAAGACTTCATTTTTTTCCTCTAAAATTTTGATGCAGAGTTTTATACGTTTTATACCAATGATTGTTGGAGGGATACTTACTTATAACATCTATTTTTGTATTTTAACAACAATTTCATCCTTTTTATTTAAGACAGGATAAAAATTTATATTAAGAAATTAAATAATAAAATTGATCCCCTTTGCCAACGTTTTTTTGTCCACAAATATCTATTTACTTTTTTTTGTAATCGTGAAAGCTGTGTTTTATGATTAAAGATTAGAACTTTATTAATAGATTTTATTTATTATTATGTTGTTTTTTGAATAATATTTTAGTCGTTACAAGATTGTTAGATAATTAAGGTAAGTTTTTTTCTAATCATTTTAAATCATACGGAGTAGCAATTAGATAAAATAAAAATAACTTTATGATTAAAAATTTGTTCCGTTTTACTCCAAAACTAATAGAATATACATGTATCATTATCATAAAATTTAAACGATTTTTATCTTGATTTTTTGTAATTTTTTTTTACAATTCCTAGGTTATAAATCTGTTTAAAAAATAAACTAATAATAAATGTTAATGAAGCCTGGGTCTTCTGCACAAGACACGTATATATGAGTATCTCCTTATTGTCTTGATATGTTGAATTGAAAATTTCCTATATATATAAGGAAGAAGTCTGGTACGATGGTGCTTTTTGCAAAAATGGGGCAGTCAATAGATGAAGAGAGGAAAAGGCAATTAATAGAATATTGAGTAGATAAATTATATATACCAAAAGAAGTATATAGTGAAGCATTAAGCAAAATAAAGTCTAATCTTGGTGATATACTTTCAAGAGAGACAATCCCTCTAGAACATCGTGCTTCTATATTGCATGATACTACTAGAGATACATTGAGAGAGACTTTGGATACTAGGTTTCCTGCTATACATGAAAAGACTTTGGAAACATTAAATGATCTGGTAAAACATAGTTTTAATTTTGTTACGACAGAAGATGCTATGAAGTCCTTGGGATTGCTTATAAGACATGATAACGCTACATATGTACATAGTTTAAATGTTTTTTTATATAGTTTAACACTCTTTTCTGGGATAGATGATAGAGTCTTATCCAAAGAAGATAAAATCCAGTATGGGGTATGAGCTATGCTGCATGATATATGAAAAACTTTAATCCCTAGTGAAATAATAAATAAGCCGTGAAAGCTTACATCTGAAGAATTTGCTGTAATGAAACAGCATTCAATACTAG
>CALFEN010000228.1 GCA_937950065.1 uncultured bacterium
TGGTTTTCAAGCTGTTTCTTTATCCAAGGCATCCAGTGTTTGTTGTAAGTCATATCATCTGGAGATGAAGTACAACCATGTACAATTATACAATTTTTAAGCATATTATATTATCTCATTTAAATCTAAAAAAATCACAATAATTATAATCAATATTACAATTTTTTCAATCTTTGTTTCTGGAGATTTAGATTTTTTTAAAACAGTATAAATTATTAAAGATTATAATACATAGCGAAAATTTTTTCAAAAGTCAAAAAAGTACTTGAAAATTTTTTCTTAATCAATAAAATTATAATACTTTATAAAAAAATAAAGTAATGACAACTCTGACCTGATTTGACAAAACCATCAAAAATTACCAAAAAGCATTGGAGATAAAAATCTTTAATATTTATATATTGCAGGAAGATCAAAAAAATGCTTACATAAAAACAATCCAAAACATTGATAATATAGATATATTAATAGATTTGGATTATAAATTATCAGAGATATTAAAAAAACTCTGAAGTCTTGCTATAAAACTACTGTCAGGAGAAGATAAAGAAGTTCTGGGAGAATTTTTGAAGCAGATGAAAGGTGTTTTTGACGTCAAAGAGGAACCAAAAGAATTTATTGATCTGTCAGAAATAGATGAAAATATAGATTTATAATAAAAATAGATAATGGTAAAAATAGATAAAAAAATAACCCCAAACGAGAATCCCAGAGAACTAAAAGAAATGCTATCTTCTTTGGCTATAGACGTAAACCGTGAAAATCTAAAAAACAATAAATACGATATAATTGTCGGGGCGATAGCTGAAAGGGTAAGTCAGTGAAAAGCCTCTCCACAGGAAATAGCTTTCCTCAACAAAATATACCAAAAAAATTCTACTGAATGACAAGAATTAAAAGCAGAACTTGATAACCTATTTGATAGTATAAAACTTGGCTAATAGAATTTAAAACATTTGTTTATTTTTGTGTTGATTTTTTTTGAAGAATGATTATAAAGATATATGTTTATTTTTTAAAAAACACTAAATATGACTAAAAGAGACGAGATTTTACAGGACGCACTAAAAAACATTGAAAAGCAATTTGGTAAATGAGCCATTATGAAACTTTGAGAAAACTCAAACATTGGAACAGTGAATACTTTCCATAGCGGTTCATATATACTTGATACAATACTTGGATGATGATATCCTGAATGAAGGGTTATAGAGATCTATTGACCTGAATCATCAGGTAAGACGACTATTGCACTGCACGCTATCGCTGAAATCCAAAAAAGATGAGAGATTGCAGCTTTTATAGATGCAGAGCACGCACTGGATCCGAGCTATGCTCAAAAACTCGGGATAAATTTAGATGAACTTATATTATCACAACCTGACTACGGTGAGC